>JBGSMH010000448.1:0-9742 GCA_041740275.1 Phycisphaerae bacterium | reverse complement strand
CAGCGTAAACCCATGTTCTTCCTTGGCAACCAAATCCCCAGATGCCAACTTCGCCATCACCTGGTCCACTGGCATCTGCCAGAACTCGGCGGCGACCGCAGGTACGACCCAGCACGACATATCCAACTCCTTACTCACCCGAATCGACATAACGCCCGTTGCGCAATCATCGACCAGGTTCAATCAGATCATCGTCGTAGAAATGCCCGTGCTGAACTTCCAATCCGTGCAGGTGTGATGCGCCGAAACTTCGGTACAATTGTCGCACCCTGCTGCTGGTCAGCGAGGGATGATTTTTATCTGTCAGTCAAGAGTCGAACATGCAAACCAACCCCATCGCACACGTTGTTACCGGTCGTTTGGCAGTTGATACTTTGGTCACGATTGCCGGCTGGGTTCGCACCCGCCGCGACAGCAAGGCGGGTCTGAGCTTTATCCAAGTCTCGGACGGGTCGTGCTTTGCGACGATGCAAATTGTCGCACCCAAAGAATTATCCAACTACGAATCAGAATTACTCCACCTGACCGCCGGTTGTTCGATCGTCGCAAAGGGCAAACTGGTGGCGTCGCAAGGCAAGGGGCAGGCGTTTGAGGTGCTGGCAGAGGAGATAAAGGTTATTGGGTGGGTGGATGATCCGGATACCTACCCAATTTCGCCCAAGCAGCACACGATGGAGCACCTGCGCGAAGTCGCCCACCTTCGCCCGCGCACCAACACCATCAGTGCCGCTACGCGGATTCGGCACACGCTCGCCAAAGCCGTTCACGATTTCTTCGACGAAGAAGGGTTTTTCTGGATCCACACGCCGATCATCACCGGTGCCGACTGTGAAGGCGCCGGTGCGATGTTTCGCGTCAGCACGCTCGATCAAGCCAATCTGCCCAAGACGCCGGAGGGCAAGGTCGATTAATCAAAGGATTTCTTCGGGCACGAATCACACCTGACGGTGTCGGGGCAGCTGAATGTCGAGTGTTACGCGCTGGCGATGAGCAAGGTGTACACGTTTGGTCCGACTTTTCGGGCCGAGAACAGCAACACCCCGCGGCATTTGGCGGAGTTTTGGATGATCGAGCCGGAGATCGCCTTTGCCGATCTCAACGATGATGCGGACCTGGCCGAGCGGTTCTTGAAATATCTGTTCAAATCCGTGCTCGACAAACGGCAGGACGATCTGGCGTTTTTTGCCGAGCGTGTCGACAAAGAGTGCATCCAGCGGCTGCAAACGCTGGTGGAAAGTCAGTTCGAGCGGATGACCTACACCGAGGCGATCGGGCATTTGGAGAAGTCGAATCAGAAGTTTGAGTTTCCAGTCAAGTGGGGGATCGACTTGCAGACCGAGCACGAGCGCTATCTGACCGAAAAGCGCGTCGGCCGTCCGGTGATCGTGACCGACTACCCCAAGCAGATCAAGGCGTTTTACATGCGTCTGAACGATGACGGCAAGACCGTTCGTGCAATGGATGTGCTTGCCCCCGGCATTGGCGAAATCATTGGCGGAAGCCAGCGCGAGGAGCGACTTGAAGTCCTGGATGGCCGAATGGTCGAAATGGGATTGGATACCAAGGATTACTGGTGGTATCGCGATCTGCGTCGTTACGGTACCGTGCCGCATGCCGGGTTCGGCCTGGGATTTGAGCGAACGATTCTCTACGCGACCGGGATACAGAATATTCGCGATGTGATACCGTTCCCGAGGACGCCGAATAATTGTCGATTTTGACGGGAAATTAGAGAACCTGTACTTTGAAATTTGGGGATCGGAATTCGTGGCTCGTGTTTCGTGGTTCGTGTGGAAGGCGGACTGCGTTAGTTTTTTTGTCATTTTTTCGAGGGAACCGAATGGAACTACTCACTGCACGCCACCTCTGGGGCGTGGAATTTACCTGGGACGTTTTCTTTCCGAAGATCAAGGAGTTGGGATATCAGTTACACGAAGGCCCGCTCCCACCGCCGGAGAAGGAGGCGATGCTCAAGTCTCTGCTGAAGGAGAACGGCCTGGGCTATATCGCGATGGCGTTTACGGACGGCAAGGACGTTAAGGCGCATGTCGCATCGTTTCGCACCCAACTGGATCGGGCGATCGCACTGGGCGCGCGGCAGGTGACGGCTCATACCGGCAAGGATTTCTGGTCGATGAGCGATTGTGAGGCGTTCTATCGCGAGATTGTCGTGATAGAAAAAGACTCGCCGATCCCGGTCGGGCATGAGACGCACCGGGCCCGCGCATTCTTCAATCCGTGGACGACCCGCGATGTATTGGAGAAGTTTGCAGACCTGAAACTGTGCATCGATTTCTCGCACTGGGTTTGCGTCGCCGAGCGAATGAACTGGGACGATGAGAATGGGTCGATCGTCAAGTTGTGTGCCGATCGTACGCTGCACATTCACGCGCGGGTGGGCTACGAGGAAGGCCCGCAGGTTCCTGATCCGACAGCGCCAGAATACGCACGTCATCTTGAACAACACCTCAAATGGTGGGACACGATTTTCGCCAGTCAGCGTGCCCGCGGCATGAAGCAATCGACGCTCACGCCCGAGTTTGGCCCGCCCGGCTACATGCACACGCTCCCGCACACTAATGTGCCCGTCGCCAATTTGTGGGAGATCTGCAACAACATGGCCGAGCGGATGCGAAAGCGGTTTGGATGATTGATCGGCGCTGATCAGCGCTGCAATCGATCCAGCACGACCTTCTGCATCACATCCGTCGGTGCGGGCAGTTGTGTCCAGGCCTCAAATTGAGCGGCGGCTTGTCGGACGAACATCTCGACCCCGCCGATCGTGCGCGCGCTACACGATCGAGCGTATGTGAGCAATCGCGTTTCCAGCGGATTATAGATCGTATCGAAAACCAGCTTGGTCTCATCCAGCACCGGCGGGGTGTCGCCGAACGGGGAGGCGTTGATGTTCGGAGACATGCCGACGCTGGTTGTGTTGATATAGATATCGCAGTTGGCGTCGGCGAGCGCCTGCAACGGCATCGCCACGACGCTGCCGGAATGTCCGTTGAACTCGCCAGCCAGTGCCTCGGCGCGATCAAGCGTTCGGTTGTAGATCTCGACCGACGCCCCGCAATGTGCCAGTGCTGCGACAGCGGTGCGTCCGGTGCCACCGGCACCGATGACCGCGACCCGCCGAGTCGATAGCGCGTCGCGCGTGATATCCAACGACGCGGTAATCGAGTCCAGAATCGCGGCATAATCCGTATTGCGTCCCGACAGTCGTACCGTCGGCCCGTCCCGCTCGATCAGGATCGTGTTGACCGCCCCGATCCGCGTCGCCAACGGCTCGATCGTTGCGTCCCGCTCACGCAGATACCGCAGTGCGTGCTCCTTATGCGGAATCGTGATCGAAAGCCCGCTGAGCATCAGCGGCTCAAACTCCAGAAACGTCTCCATGAATGCCTTGAACGCTTCGTAGGTTCCTTCGACCAGCATCGGCACATACACGCCATCAAAGCCCGTCGCGTCGAACGCGGCGTTGTGGATCGCCGGGGACATCGAATGCGCGACCGGCTGGCCGACCACGCCATAGACGCGGGTGGTGGGGCCTTGGGCGTCCCATCGATAGAAACGCTTCAGATCGTCGATCGTCACCTGTCCCGGCGCGGTAGCCGACGCGGGATCCAGCGACGCGAACGTGACAAACGCCCCGAATTTTTTGGCAAGCACGCGCGACAGCATTCCGCTCTCGCCCATGCAGATCGTGATCGTCGGCTTGTGTCGCTGCAACATCAGGTCGAACGCTTCGATGTTTTCCCGGATCGACCGTGCCTGCCACGCCACTTTTGAAACATCGCACGGGGCGTGTGCCAAATCGATCATCAACTGGTGCAGGTGTGTCGGCCGGGTGAGGAAGTTGTGTGATGAGTAGATCCAGCCTGGCCTTTGCGAGCGAGGCTTGGCCGGGCCTTTCCATTCGTTGTCGAGCACAGTGGCGAACTCGATATCCAGGTAGCTCGCGCCCGCCTCGCCCGCCACCGTCAGGAGCGCCAGTCGCTGGATATCATTGACACGTGTCTTCCCGCCTTCGGCCTGCGATCGAAAAGTGACGATCGTCGGGATTGGCGATGCGGCAACGAGGGCGCGGAGGTCTGTCTCGTCGGTGAAGGTATCGCAGCGCAGCTCGGCGATATCCGCACCGCGCTCCGCGGCCAGCGCCAGATCACGCCGCGCCTGTTCGGCATCGACAACGAAGATGGAGACGCACAGATGAGTCATTATAGTGACGACAACTGAAAAACGACTACTGTGCGCTTCAGAAGAACTTCTTCACTTCGGCTTCAATGATCTTCTTTGTCGCGTCACTGACTTCGACGATGGGCAGCCGCATTTCGCCGCTATCGACACCGGCGAGTTTCATCGCGTATTTCACACCGGCGGGGTTGCCGTCGAGAAACAGGCTCTTGGTCAGCGGGAAGACCTCATGATGCACCTGTGCCGCGCCCAGGACGTCGTTTTTCTTGAAACGCTTGACGAGATCGCTGACCTTCTCTGGCAGCAGATTCGACAGCACGCTGATGACACCCACCCCGCCGATCGAGAGCAGCGGGAGCGTCTGCGAATCATCGCCGCAGAGGATCGGCATATCGCACAGGCTCATCAATTCTGATGCGTAATCGAGTTGTCCGGTCGCCCATTTCATCGCGGCAAAATTGCCCGACTTGTACAGTCGCGCTGCGGTCTGTGGCGACATGGTGATGCCCGTCCGGCCGGGGATCGTATACAGCACGATCGGCAGGTCCACGCCGTCACTGAGCGCCATGAAGTGCTGGTACAGGCCTTCCTGCGTGGGCTTGTTGTAATACGGATCGACGGATAAACAGGCGTCAGCCCCGGCGTCTTTGGCAAACCGGTGCAACTCCATCGCCTCGGCGGTGGCGTTGCCGCCGGTCCCGGCGATCACCTTCACCCGCCCGGCGGCGGTCTGCACCGCCAGTTCGATCACACGCTTGTGCTCGTCCATCGACACCGTCGGCGACTCGCCAGTGGTGCCAACGGGGATGATCCCGCTGATCCCGCCTTTGATCTGACGCTCGATCTGCGCCTTGAGGCGCGCTTCATCAAGCTTGCCGTTGGAAAAAGGGGTGACCAAAGCCGTCATCGCGCCGCTGAGCATGGGACATCCTTATCAAATCGAAAGCGAAGCATTGTAGCAGTACATGGGTCTGCCAACAATTCCATTTGTCCCCGGGAAAATGGGGCTTGCGGCTGGGGACTTGGTGTTTGGGGGGGGAATGCGTGGTTGGTAATTCGGCGAAATTGCGAGTTTGGATTGCCGATTCGCCGTCAATCGGAGTAGTTAAATTGCGTAGCCCGCCAGTTCGACCGTCAGCGCGCCCGCTGTCAATCGCTATGCTCGACGCGAAGGTCCGCGGGGCGCGGGAAGCATTGGTTGAGCGTTCGGCGACCTTCCGCATCGTGCGGAACCAACTCTTTGAGCGTTCGGCGACCTTCCGCAAACTGGGCCGCCAACTCTTCGCGCGTTCGGCGGATGTCCGCGGGTGGTCTAACCAGATAGTTGCTCCTTCGGCGAATGTCCGGGCGACGGATGGCCAGTTGGTTGACCGGCCTGCGGACTTCCGCGGAGGGCGCAACTAAGTAGTTGCGCGGCTCGCGGACGTTCGCCGAAGGGGTGACCTGCCAAATATCGGACGCGATCATGTCGTTTTGACGCAAAAAAACGCTGTTGCACTCGATCGGCCCCTAGCCAAATGCCGATAACCAGTTTGTGCGGCACGCTATTTGCGTGCCGTTCCCATGGCGATCCCGCGACTGCGGCACATAGATTTGCCCCATTCCCACGCCAGCGGTAAAACGAAGCGATCTTCTTCGAAAGTCGATATGGGCGCATCAACTCCACCTCTGGAGAAACCCACCCCGCGAATCGAGCCAATGGGCGTGGAGTACACGGTGGTCGTGTTCGGATTGGGCGTATTGATCCTCCTGTTCTTTGCCGGACCCGGAAACATTTTCAATTACCTGTTCAACCCAACATCGCTCCCGCCGATTACGGATGTGGACGGATCGCCGATCACCTACCGACAAAGTGCGTTTTTCTGGACCGATCTGGGCCTGACCCTGCTTGGCGTGCTATTGCTATTCGAAGGCGTGATCGGCGGGTTTACTCGGTGGGTGTGGGCACGGTGGATCGTGATCGCGCTGGCGATCCTGTGCCTGCTCGTCAACGGCTACGTTGTCATCGGCTTGCGGGACAAAATTGGCATGCAGATCGTCAACGGCGTCGCGATCATCGCCGGGTTGCTGGTGATCGTGACCAACCTGCGGTCGGTCCTGCAAAACCGACGATTTACCCAATAAAAGGACCCGGCGAGCGGGGAAGGTCTCGCCGGGCCTCAGGGGGGTAGGGACTCGGTTAAAACAGACGTTTAGTGTTGGAGACGCCGGGGAATAATCGGCTATTACAGATATTCCTGCCGTCTGACCAATATTACGATTCGCATCGCGTTTTGGATGTGTTGGCGAGGGTTATAAATTGTGGCCAAAATCGGAATCGCTGGTCTGGCGATCCGATCAGACTTCAAGCAACAGGCGAGACGGGTCTTCCAGCAGGTCTTTGACGCGGACGAGGAAGCTGACGCTTTCCCTGCCGTCGATCAGGCGGTTATCGTAGCTGAGTGCGACGTACATCATCGGGCGGATGACAATCTGGTCATCGACGACCACGGCCCGCTTCTGGATCGAGTGCATGCCCAGAATCGCGCTTTGGGGCGGATTGAGGATGGGGGTCGAGAGCAGCGAGCCAAAGACCCCGCCGTTGGTGATGGTGAATGTCCCGCCGGATAGTTCCTGCAGGCCAAGCTTGCCATCGCGGACGGCCTGGGCGAGGCGTTTGATCTCGTTTTCGATCTTGGCGAACGACATTTTGTCGGCGTGTCGCAACACCGGCACCGCCAGCCCGCGATCGGTGCTGACCGCGATCCCGAGATTGACGTAATCGAACGTGACGACGTCGTCGCCGTCGATCTGGCCATTGACGCGGGGGAACTCACGCAGCGCGGTGGTGACGGCTTTGCCGAAGAAGCTCATAAAGCCCAGGCCGACGCCGTGGAGCTTTTCGAACCTTTCCTTGTGCTTGGATCGAAGCTCCATGACCTTGGTCAGATCGACTTCGTTGAATGTGGTGAGAATGGCGGCAGTCTGCTGGGCGCGGAGGAGGTTGTCGGCGATGCGCTTGCGGAGCTTGCTCATCGGGGTGCGGGTGACGTCACCGGTCGGATCGGACGCTACCGGGGGCTTGATCGCGGCGACGGGCTCGACATCCGCGGCGGGCTTGGCAGCGACTGACGCCGACGGCGCTGATGAGGCGTTTTCCTCGACATAGCGGATGACATCTTCCTTGGTGAGACGTCCGCCCGGGCCTGTGGGCTTGATATCGGCGGGGCTCAGCTTGTGTTCTTCGATCATCCGACGCACGGCAGGGGAGAGCTCATCGGTTGATGAGGCCTTGGCGGGCGCGGGTGACTTGGCGATTTCGGGTGCGGGTTTTTCGACCGCCGGAACATTGGATGCAGCCGTCGTGGGCTTGGGCGATGCTTTGCCGCTGGGGTCAATCGTTCCGAGCGACTGACCGACCTGAAGGACCGTGCCGGGCACCAGCCCCTCGGCGGGCGTGAAAATCCCGGCCTCGGTCGCGGGGATGTCGGCGTTGGCTTTGTCGGTTTCCAACTCGCAAAGCGGGTCATTCTGATTCACCTGCGACCCCGGCTGGACATGCCAGCGGAGAAGGGTGGCTTGCGTGACAGAGTCGCCAAGATTGGGAACGGTGACGTTGGTCGTCGGCATAGTGTTGATTGTATTCGCAGAAGGGGGCTTCGCCAAACAACGCGTGCCACGAACCGCTGAAGGATCGTGACACGCGTGTGGTCTTGAAAGTCATATCAGGACTGAAGATTCAGATCGGGGCTTACCACTGGAAACCGATACCGATGGCATAGACGAACTGACCATCGTCAAACGCCGAGTCGGCGTCCGCAGCGTCTTCAAAAAAGAAATCGTACGCGATCGACCCGCTGATAAAGGTCGTGTCATTGACGAAATATCGCAGACCCAGTTCGGGTCCGGCAACGAACGTGTCGGAAACGTCGCCGTAGATGTAGCCGAGATTGGCACCGACGTAGGGGACCCACTGTTGTTCAACCGAGTAGTTGAAGTGGTAATAGGCACCCACGCGGGTGCTGCCGCTCCAGGCGTTGTCGTCGCCGGTGTCGGAGTAGGTGGCGCTCTGGCCCACTCGCATTTGGAACTGATCGGAGAAGTAGTAGCCGATTTGGGCGTTCATGGTGAACCCACCGGCTTCGAATTCGTTGTCGGTACTGCCCGCACCGAGCAGTTGCAGTTCCCACTTTTCGGCCTGATCGATCGCCATCGCCGGGCTGACTGCCGTCAGCGTGGCCGCCGCTGCAACCGCTGTAAAAATCTTACGCATGTTTTTGCTCCTTTGAGATAACTCAAGCTCTTCGACGCGAACATCACGCCGACTTCCCCAAACGGTAGCAGGTGCGGACGAGAGCAATCAAAGGGGGCTATTCCGGTGGTGTGGTTGGAGGATCTCCCGATGCAGGATCGATCGCGGCGGGGCTTTTCCTGACCCGCAATTTGGGTGGGCGTCGGCCTTTGGCGACATCCTCCTCCAATAGCGCCTTGCGACGCAAGATATGGTGATAATGCTGGGCAAAACGGTGCGCCTCGTCCCGAACATACTGCAGCAATTTCAGCCCCAGATGATTGCGGGTCAGGCGGATCGGGTCAGAGCTGAAATTGGTGTAGATGAGTTCTTCCTTCTTCGCCAGCGACACGACGGCGGGGGGTTGGATGTCCATCAGCTTGAACGCATCCATCGCCGCGTGCAGTTGCCCGACGCCGCCATCGATGAGGATCAGATTCGGGTACAGTTCATTGTTTGCTCCGGCATCGCGATAGCGTCGCGAGACGACCTCCTGCAGCGAAAGAAAATCGTTATTCCCCTGGCCGTGTTTGATCTTGTACCGACGATAGCCCGCCTTGAACGGGACGCCGTCGATGAACGAGACCATCGAACCGACCATCTCGCCGCCTTGCAGGTGGGCGATATCGAAGCCCTCGATGATTCTCGGCAACTCGTTCAGCTTGATCGCCTCCTGCAGTGCCGCCACGCCTTCTCCGGGGTTTTGTACAAACGCCTCGGGCTGCCAGTATTCCTGATCTCCTTTCTTTGCCCGCGCACCCAATGATTGAAGCGCTTTCAACTCATCGCGCAACTTGGCGGCGTGCTCAAATTGCTGCGATTTGGCGGCGTCTTTCATGTCGCGCTCCAACTCTCGCAGCACCGCCTTTCGTTCGCCATCCAGAAACCGTGTCAGTCGGATGACGTCGGCGTGGTAGGCTTCGAGCGAAATCTTGTCGGCGCACGGTGCGGTGCATTGGTCAATTGCATACAGCAGGCACGGGCGGAAAAACCTTCGCTTGGTGTCGTCCTGACGGATATCCAGCGAACAGGTGCGAAACTTAAACGCCCGCTGCAAATGCGTGACGGCCTCTTTCAACTGGTAAACGCTGGTGAACGGGCCGTAGAGTTTGACGTCTCTTTTCTTCGGTTCTCGTGTGACGAAAACGCCCGGAAAATCCTCGCCGGTGGTGACCTGAAGATAGGGGAAGGTCTTGTCATCGGTCAGTCGGGCGTTAAAGCGCGGCTGGATGTCTTTGATCAGCCGATTCTCTGCCAGCAAGGCTTCGACTTCGG
>JBGSMH010000447.1:0-3673 GCA_041740275.1 Phycisphaerae bacterium | reverse complement strand
TATTTTCTTGTTGACCCAGCGGTCAATTGAGGGGTAGTTTTAATCACAAGGAATCGGGAAAAAAGCGACCAAGCCTAATTCGTACGGGAAGAGTGCCATGTCAGCCAACAAGATGTCGGGTCCGGTAATGCGGGCCACGCCGGTAGTGAACGCGTCGATTCTTCAACGCGCGGTCGGCGGGGTGTTGTCATCGCTGCGAACGCGCATGAACCGCGCGCTGCGCGAACCGGTCGGTCGACCCATGCGCCCGATGGACGAGTTGGAAAAACGTCTGATGTTTGCCCAACTGTCATTCTCCCCGCTCGATCCGGCCGGGGCGCGGATGTATCAGGCGGGTGCGACTGATGCGATCAGTGTTTCGGGTGAAGTTGATCAGTATGAGGTGACACTCGCCGCCGGGCAGAAATTGTCGGCGCGGGTCATTCCGACTCTTGGCAGCAGCTTGCGCCCGGTCGTGACGATCCTGAACGAAGATGGATCGATCGTTTACGACTCGGCAACGGCACCGGCATCGGGCACAAGCGCAATCGTCCAGCCGGTGGATTCCACGTCGCCAGGAATTTATCGCATTACCGTGACCGACGCCGACGGCACGAACGGTGGGTACAAGATTGAATCGTTCCTCAACGCCAATCTTGAAGACGAACCCGTTGGCGCTACCGATAACGACACACTGGTTGGTGCGGTCAACCTGAATGGGCAGACCACGCTCTTGCAGGGGACCGGTCGGCTCGCTGCGGCTGTAGGAACGGCGGACGGAAATACCAAGCGCGACCTGTACCGCATCGACCTGGCCGCCGGTGAGGCGTTCAGCGCGCTCTTGGATCGCCAAGGCGACGGGTTTGGTCAGTTCGCGTTTGAAAACACGTTTAACATTTTATCGAACCAAAACTACGCCGTCGGCACCGGGGATTTCAATGGCGACGGTTTTGCCGATGTCGTTGTTGGCGGCGAATCCAGCGGCGCCGCAGGCCTGCGCGTTCTGCTCAGTGACGGCAATGGCGGTTTGACCGGCGTCGACTGGGGCACGCCCAACACGATCTACGATCTGGCGATCGCAGATTTTGACGGGGATGGAAATCTCGACATCGCGACGGTTAGTCTCTCGTATAGCTCGCCGTACGACGCCTCGGGCGAATCCGCGCGACTAACGATCTATCTGGGCAATGGCGCAGGCGGGTCGGCGTCGAGCTATGATCGCTATCTGGGCGGGTCGGGCTATTCGATCGCGACTGGTGATCTGGACAACGATAGCCGTGCGGACTTGATCGTCGGTTTCGTCAACCCCGTTGATGAGTTCAACTCCGATCCCGGCTCAGTCGCCATCTTCCTTGGCGACGGCAACGGCGATTTCGACATCGGAAAGTACTACCCGGTTTCCGGCGAGGTGTACGATGTCGCGGCGGTCGATCTGAATAACGACGGCTACGACGACATCATCGCAGGACAAGGCGACGAGAACGAGGAGAACGGCTGGATATCGCGGCTGATGATGGGGTCAGCAGAGTCCAACCGGGGATTCGTCGAATCGATCTCGAGCGACTCGTATGACGAACCGATCATTCGCGTCGCTGGCGGCAATTTTGACGACGCGGGCGGCGGCGATTATCTGGGGCTGCACCTCTACAGCAATAACGTCTCGGTTTTGCTTACTGACGAAGACGGCAATCTGTCGAGCGGCTACGGTTTTTCGCCGCAGTCCGACCAGTTCGGCGATCAATCTGCGGTTGTACTTGCAGATGTCAATCGCGACGGCGTTCTCGACCTGCTCACCTCCACGGGTGGATACGGCACGAACAACGACTCCATCCATGTTTCGCTCAATGACGGCAATGGATACTTCTTCGCCGGCTCAAGCTCATTTGATAAAATGGGCGAATACGTCGGCCCGTTCGGTGCCGCAGACCTCAATGGCGACGGCGATGTCGATCTGATCGGCTTAAGCACTTCTGTCGAGTACGATGAAACCCTTCAAGAGAACGTCGTCGAAGTCTCCACCCGCCTTGGCCTTGGCGAAGTCAATTTCGAACTCCTCGATTCGACCGGTGCCAAAATCCTCCTCCCCGGCGGCGGCGGATTCAACGCCTATCGCGGCATCCTCGACTACATCAGCCCATCAGGCGGACCCGTCTATCTGAGCGTGACCGGCGATGTCGGACAGCGTTACCAGATCGCACTCACCGGCGGGGCAAAGTTCGGGCTCGATCCAGAACTCATCGACAACCGCTCACAGGACATGACTCTCGCCGGCCAGATCGCCTCGCGCGTCCAATACAACGGCGAGACCGACATCTACACCGTCAGCCTCGTCAGCGGCGATGTCATCAACATCAACGTTGTCGCCCGAAACCTCGGCGTCGATGCGCCAGGCGGTAACTTGGTGCCCGTCGTCGAACTGCTGGACCCGAGCGGCACCGTCGTCGCGTCGGATTTGAATCCCACCGACGCCACCACCGCCTCCTTTACCCACAACGTCGCGGCAACCGGGACATACAAAGTCCGCATCACCAGCAAGAGCGGCGAGGGCGATTACGACGTCACTGTTACCGGCCAGAACGGCGCGACCACGCCGTTTACGGTCCAGAGCACCAACCCGACCAATGGATCGACCGTCGGGCATCGCCCGTGGGTTGGTTTGAAGTTCAGCCAGCCGGTGTTGCTCACGTCCGTCCAGACCGGCGACCTGCTGGTCAACGGTCAACCCGCTGCCGGAATCTATCCAAACGATGGGTATGAGATCTACTTCAACACCGGCGAACTGTTCCCGACCGACGGCGTATATACCGTTACCATCCCCGCAGGCGCGATTGTCTCGGCATTCGGGGAAGTGCTCGGCGCACAGACGTTTAGCTTCACCGTTGACGCCGTTGGCCCGCAGGTCATCAGCTCGACCCTCACACAGAATCAGACCATCGCACCCGGACCGTTCACCTGGAACGCCGCGTTTGACGAGGAACTGTCAACGATTCTCATTTTGGGCATGTTCGGGCAAACCATTCTCGATAATGGTGACGTCCAAACCACCAATCTCTCCAGCGGATCGTCGGCACCGCTGTCGCAGTTGCAGACCATCCAGAGCGGTCCGAATTTCGACCCGATCGAACTCGGCTTCTCGTACCAGAACCTGCTCGAAGGCCGGTATGAAACCCGCCTCAAGAGCGGTTTCTACGGCGAGTTCCAAATCGGTTTCGTCGGAGTCGGGCCGGGCGGACAGACTGATTTCCAAGCCCTTGATGGCGAGTTCAACGGAACCTACCCCTCCGGCGACGGCAACTCCGGCGGGGACTTTGTCCTCAACTTCAACGTCGATGCACCCGGCATCACGCCCCTGACCACCCTCAGCGCCCGCGCCCCGGTGGGCTCGATCGTCCACGAACTGTCCACCGTTCGCGCCTTCCACGAGACCGGCGATGTCGATTCGTTCTCGATCAATCTCGATCCCAATCAACAGATCACACTGATGCTCGTCCCCAACGGCGGGGCAGCGACTGCCAAGCTGGACCTGCGCGATCCATCGGGCACGCTCCTGTCATCCTCCACAGGTGGTGCGGGTGAAACCGTTGTCCTGCAAAGCGTTAATGGAACCAACGGGGGCGTCTATCAGATCGACGCCACCAGCCTCAGCGGTATCGCTGGCTACACATTGCGGGTGATCATCAACGCGGCAGCGGAA
>JBGSMH010000446.1:0-6750 GCA_041740275.1 Phycisphaerae bacterium | reverse complement strand
GCGGCACGTCGATGGCGTCGCCGCACGTTGCCGGGTTGGTCGGCCTGACCTACAGCGTCGTGCCCAACGCCAGCTATCACCAGATCAAACAAGCCATCATCGATGGCGGCGACGCGATCAACTGGGCTTCGACCCCGCTGGCAAACAACAAGCGAATCAACGCCGCAAACACCATCAATCTCGTCCGCACCCATGCCAGTGGCAAGCTGTTCCTCGATACCAATCGCGATAGCGTGCAACAAGCCGGTGAGTCGATGCTGTCGGGCTGGCGGGTCTATAACGATGCGAACAACAACGGTTCGCGCGACGCGAACGAGGCCTATGCGACGGTACAACTGAACGGGCAGTACGATCTGATCCTGACCGCCGGGGATCAACGCATTCGGCTCGAACCTACCGCCGGTTATGCGACCACGCTGGGGGCGGCGGGGTACGCGTTTAGCCTGGCTCAATACGCATCGATCGATGCGATCGACTTTGCCGTCGCCCCCGCGACGCTTGGAGCGGTCGGCGGGACCATCTTTGCCGACAGCGACGGAAATGGCGTGCAGGACCCGGGCGAGACGCCGCTGGGCGGGACGGCGGTCTATCTGGATCGGAACAACGATGGCGTGCTCGATCCGGCCGGCTCCTTTGTCAGCCCTGATGCACCGCGAGCGCTGGCACCCTACATTACCGCGACCAGCGGGCTTGCCATCGCCCGGTCGGGCAGTATCAGCGATGTAAACGTCAAGATCGACATCGCGCACACGACGCTTTCCCAGCTTCGCGTGACGTTGATTCATCCCGATGGGACGCGGATTCGGCTTACCGACGCAAACGGATCAAGCGGGGATAACTTCAGCGGGACGGCGTTTGATAGTTCCGCCAGTCAGTCGATTTCTCAAGGATCGGCACCGTTTGCCGGAACGTACCGGCCGGTCGATTCGCTTTCAGGCTTGAACGGCAAATCGATCGCCGGCGGTTGGCAGTTGGAAGTCCGCAACAGCAGTGGGTATGAATCGGGAACCCTCAACGGCTGGTCGCTCAGCTTCAACAACGATGTCGGCGATGCCGTGCAGTTCACCAGCGCCGACGGAACCTACCGATTCGACGGTCTGGCAGCAGGGACGCACCGCGTGCGGGTCGTCCCACGAAGCGGATTCACCATTATTGCACCCGTGAGCGGCCTGCAATCGCAAACGTTGCTGGCGGGCGAAGTGATCGAAGGACGCGACTTTGCGCTCCAACCCACATCCGCATTCGACGCGGCCAGCATCAGCGGCAAACTGTGGTACGACGCGCAGGGCAACGGCGTTGCGGACGTCAATGATTACGGTCTGTCCGGATGGATCGCTTATCTCGACTCCAACAACAACGATCAACTCGATCTCGGCGAAACGACATCCGTCACCGACGAACAAGGCGCATACCGATTCGACGGCTTGCTGCCCGGCACCCACACCGTTCGTACCTTGCCGCTGCCGGGATATTCGGTGGTCTGGCCCTTGCTCAGCGAGTACGCGGTGAACGTTGTCGGCGGGCAAAACGCCGCAGGTGGCGATTTCTTCTTTGTGCGACGATCGATATCGGGCATGGTCTTTGTCGATCTGGACGCCGATGGCGTCAAAGACAGCGGCGAAACCACCGGCATATCAGGCCGAACCGTCTACATCGATGGCAACGACAACGGATTGCTCGATCTGGGCGAACTTCAGGCCGTCACCAGCAGCGGGGGCGTTTACTCCTTCAACGGCGTGAGTGCCGGTGTGCATGTCGTGCGACTGATCCTGACCAGCACCGGCTATACGCTGAGCCACCCGGTCGCCGGTTTCAATACCGCAGATGTGACGACGGCGGTCTCAGTGACGAACAAAAACTTCGGTGCCTGGACCGGCGGGTGGATTGTCGGGACGGTTTACACTGACAACGATCTCAGTGGCGTCAAAGACACGGGCGAAGCGGCGCTATCTGGCCGAACCGTCTATCTCGATGCCAACAACAACAGTGCGCTGGATGTCGGCGAAACCAGCACCACCACCGATTCATCCGGCTTCTATTCATTCAGCAACATCAAGCCCGGCACGCACCGTGTTCGGCTGATCGTTCCAAGCCCCTATTTGGGCGTCAAAACGCTGCAAACCGCCGTGCTTACCAGCGGCCAGTATCTGTCCGGGCAGGATCTGACCGTCGCCAATCCGGCATCGCTCAATTACCGCTCCGCCGACTACGCGTCGAGCCCGAACACGGGCTGGAACTGGGCCTATTACGAACACGCTGGCAGCCTGACGACTGTAGCGGCGCTCGATCCGTTGACGCCCGCCCGTACCGGCACCACTGCGACCACGGGCACGGCACCCGTGGTGAACATCGGTACGCCGTTCCCGCGCGCCGATTCCTTCGGGATCATCTGGTCGGGCTATGTCGCGATCCCGACCGACGGGATCTACACCTTCTACACCACCAGCGATGACGGCAGCACGCTGTCGATCGGCGATACGCTTGTGGTTGACAATGACGGTTCGCACGGCTCGCAGGAGCGAAGCGGGCTGGCCGCGCTGCGATCGGGCCTGCACGAGATCACCGTCAAGTATTTTGAGAATACCAGCGGACAGGCGATCACGGTCAGTTGGGAAGGCATGGGGATCAACAAGGGGCTGATCCCCTCTTCCGCAGCGTTTCTGGCACCTCCGCCGCCCGATGCGACGTTGCCCACGGTGCAGATCTCGCCGATCGTCCCCGCCAATCGCACCACGCCAGTCGATTCGGCCACCGTCACCTTTAGCGAACCGGTCAGCGGTTTCGATCTGGCTGACCTGTCCCTAGTTCGCAACGGGCAATCTGCGGTGATCTCGGGCGTGAACATCTCGACCACCGACAACATCGTCTACACCGTCAGCGGCCTGACCAACCTCACACGGTTGGCCGGGGCGTATACGTTGAGCGTCAATGCCGGTGGATCGGGGATTGTCGATCTGGCGTCCAACGCCCTGGCGACGGGTTCCAGCCAGTCTTGGAACAATTTCGCGACGATCGCCGGGCGTCACGTCTTCTATAACAACAGTTATTACGACGGGAAAAACCCGCTCGCCAATGCCGCCGATGACGCAGCGATCGCGCCGGATAAATCGGCGCTGGTCAGCGGGACGGCAACGTTCGCCAACTACACCAGCTATACCGCCGGGATTAACGGCGTCATGGTCGATATCGCCAGCGCGGGCGACACGCTGACACTCAGCGATTTTGCCTTCGCGACAGTTCGCGGATCGCAAGGCGTCGGCGGGACGACGCCGCTGGCGGTTTTGCCGACGATGAGCGTTCGCACTGGTGCCGGTGTGGGTGGCAGCGATCGCGTGACGTTCGTCTGGCCGGACGGAACGATCCGCAACACCTGGCTGAAAGTGACGATGTTCAATACCGTTGCAACTGGCTTGCAGTTGCCGGACGTTTTCTACTTCGGCAATGTCATCGCTGAAACCGGTGGGGTGGCGGGTTCGACAGTCGTCGATTCGTTCGATGTCACCCGTGTCCGCGCCAACCTATCCGGCCGGTTCACGCCGCCTTCGATTGACAGCCTTTTCGACATCAATCGGGACCATGTCGTCGATTCGTTCGATGTGACGGTCGTGCGTGCCAATCTGTCCAGCCGCACGCCCGTGCCGTTGATCACGGTCTGATCGAGACGCCGCGTCGCGTGCGTTCCGATCACCGCGCCTTCAGCTTGATCGTCTTGCCGCTGGCGTTGGATTCGAACGCGGCGAGGATGACATCGAGGCTCTTGTAGCCTTCGTTTCCGTCGATCGCTGGTTGGGTGTTGGTCTGGATCGAGCGGATGAACATGTCGCTGACGCCCGAACGAACCTGCTTTTCATTCGTGCTGATCGCACCCGTCTTATACAGCTCTTCCTGTCCGTCGGCGTAGCGAACGATCACGCCATACTTGGGATCGGTGGCGAGCATCATCACGCCTTTTTGGCAGTAGATGTAGGTGTAGTTCGCCTCGTGCTCGCCGTTGTTGGTCCAGGAGATGATGATCGAGCCGGTAACGCCCGATTCGGTCTTGACCAGCAGCATCGCGTTGTCATCGACATTGATCAGCGACCCGTTGGCGTAACGCTTGTCCTGCGTCGTGATCATCGCGCTGACTTCGACCATCTCTTCCTGCAACAGATACCGCATCAGGTCGGCCTTGTGGATGCCCAGATCGCCGCAAACGCCGATGACGGCCTTGTCTTTCTGGAAGAACCACGTCCCTGGCCCGCGGTCGATGGACCAGTAATCCGGGCCGCTGTGTTTGAACGCGGTACGGAAGGTCAACACCTTGCCGAGTCGGCCGGAGGCGAGGATCTCGCGCGCCTTCTGATGGGCGCGATCCAGACGTTGGTTCTGCCCGACCATGAGCATCTTGCCCGCGGCCTTGGCGGCTTTCATCATCGCCTTGGCTTCGTCGCGGGTGGTGGCCATCGGCTTTTCGACCAACACATGCTTGCCGGCCTTAAAGGCGGCAATCGATTGCGGGGCGTGCAGATAGTTTGGCGTCCCGATGACGACCGCTTCCAAACCGGGGTGCTTCAAGAACAAATCGAGATCGGCATACGCCGTACCCGATCCATACTTGGTCGCGGCATCGACGGCACGGGATTCGACGATGTCGCAAAACGCGACGATCTGGGCGTCTTCCGATTGCGTCAGGTCGGGAATATGCCGACGGGTACCAATCGCGCCACAACCAACCACACCGATCTGAACGGGCTTCTTTTTGCTTTTCATAGGAACGGGGTAGTTTAGCGATTGACTCCGAACATTAAAGGGCAATGACAGCGATCGGGTGGGTAAAAAAGTCGCACCCCGGCAAAAAATGCCGGGGTGCAGGGTTGTTCCGATTTTGCGGGCCGCCAGCGATTATCGCTTGGAGAACTGGAAGCGACGACGCGCACCACGCTGGCCGTACTTCTTACGTTCTTTCATGCGGCTATCGCGGGTCAAAAACCCATTGCTGCGAAGCGGCACTTCAAGATTCACATCATACTTGGCCAGCGCCCGTGCGATGCCCAGCACGATCGCCCCAGCCTGACCGGACGGCCCGCCACCGATCGTGGTGACGAAGATGTCAAACTTTCCGCCGGTGTTGGTCACTTCCAGCGGGCCGAAGATACCCTTGCGATCGCGCTCGTTGGTCAGGAAATCATTGAGTTCGCGATCGTTGATCGAGATCTTCCCGTTGCCGTGCGAGATGCGGACGCGGGCGATCGCGGATTTGCGTCGGCCGGTGCCCCAGATGTAATTCTTCTTCTCTTTTGACTCGGCAGGGGCTTCGATCGTTGCGGTGGCGGTGTCAGTCATGTTCGTCTCTTATTGAATCATCATGCGAACCGACGTCTCGGTTCCGTGCAATCGGGTTTAGTTCCACTTGAGGGCTTCAGGACGCTGGGCGGCATGCGGGTGCTGCTCGCCGGAATATATCTTCAGCTTCAACAACATGTTGCGCCCGATTTTGTTCTTGGGCAGCATTCGCTTGACCGCCAACTGCAGCACGCGTTCGGGGTGCAGTTCGCTCATGCGACGATAGCTGGTGGTTTTCCGACCGCCGGGGTAGCGGTCGTAGCGATCGTATTCGATCTGCTCGGCCTTCTTGCCGGTGACGCGCACCTTGTCCGCGTTGAGGACGACGACAAAGTCGCCGCTCTCGGTTTGCGGCGTGTAAGTCGCCTTGTGCTTGCCCTGGACGATGGTCGCCAGTTTCGAGGCCAGCCGACCCAAGATCAAATCCTTGGCGTCAACCACATACCAATTGGGCTTTAGTTCGCCCGGTTTTGCGAGATAAGTGCTCATCAGACAATCCTTCAGATTCAAAGCAACAAAACACCTCGTCCCGACACGCGGAACGAAGTGAGTCGCGTAAAATAACACCAGCCGACGATGCTGTCAAAGCGAACCGGACAATTTTTGACCGGCAAAAAAAGAGTATTAACCGCGAAGAACACGAAGGACTCGAAAAGACCAAAATGCATGCATCATATTATTCGCTACAGATATTCCGCGATCCGAACAGAAAGCGCTTCAAAAGCGCTGCATTGATCTCCGTGCCTCTGTGTCTCTGTGGCAAAATTAGTTTTCTTACCAGCTCTCATCGCTCTTTTGCAGGTAGGTGAAGAAACACATCTGCTCGATGCCTTCGCGTAAACCCCGCAGGCAAAAGAGTTTGAAGAACCAGGCGCGATCCGATTCGCTCGGTTCATCAGGCAGTGCATTGGCGTCGCCGACGATATCCTCCGGCGCGACGCGCATCACATGGTCGGCCAGATAAAGAATATCCAATTCGTCGGCGGTCTGCGTGGAGAGAATAAACAGTTTGTGCTTCAGAATCTGCGGCCGCAAGTACCGGTCCGCCATCTTGTAGTCAATCCCATCCAGCGCCTTCAGATACGCCACCGTCTTCTCATCCTGTTTCCACTCATTGGCGGCCTTTTCGTCGGTGCGAAATTGACCCATCGCCGCGTCAAAATGGGCCTGAATCCGCTCGTAATACGTCTGAACCTGTTCGGCCGCCAGCCAGCGGACGATCAACACTTCGCCGGGCCGACGATGGATATGGTAATCGTTGGTCGTCAGTTGATGCTCATCAAACAGGTTAAGCACCCGCGCCGCCTCGGCGGCGGCGTCGGGGAGGATGATCGGCGTGTCCTGATGCTTGCTCTTGGCGAGTTTGCCGATCGCGCGTTGGATCTCTTTGGCGAGATTGGCGTCGAGCGACGGGTTAATCTCGGCCTC
>JBGSMH010000445.1:0-5698 GCA_041740275.1 Phycisphaerae bacterium | reverse complement strand
GAATGTGCTTCTCCATTGCCGGAATCAACTCGTTGTTGATCCGGAACGGCTCAAAGGTGACGTTCGGATCTGTGGGATCGGTCCATGTTTGCTGCCAACCGGGTGCAGCGGGATAGGTCTGCCCGGCTTTGATTCCTGCTTCTCTGGCCTGGGGGCCGGTCGGACTTGGTGCCCAGGCGAGATCATAGTTGGCCACGAAGGTCGAATCTTTGTCCAAGCCCGGGCAAAGTGTCACATAGCCGTTGGCGCGAGAAAGGTAAGTCGTCTGCGTGGCAGGATCGACAAGATCCCACTGCGTGGTGAAGGAATTGATGTACGAATCATTTCCCCCGACGCCGACGTCCCGGTCCGAATCGGTCCAGATGGTTTGCCCAACGCTGCTATTCCATCCGGCCAAGGTCACGGCATGGGCGGGATTGTCAAACTGGACGCCCACATACTGGCAGCGATACAGTTCGCTTTGGAGGAATGTGTAGTCGACTTGAGTTAGCGTGCGATACTCAGACGTCACGTCGGTGTAGGTCAAGGCTGGCCTGTAATCCGGGCTGTTGGGGTTCTTGCCGTGCCAGGCCATCCAGTAGCTGATGGCTTGGTCGGGCGCTCCACCAGAAGCAACCCCATATGCGGCCGTGAGCTGGGTGTATATCCCCTGCGCACGCTGCTGAGCAACGCCCCCTGTACCATATCCTGCTGCCCCGAGGATGTTTGCTGCTGAAGCCAGCCAGCAACTGTTGTCGCCGGGAACAGGAGGGAACGGGTTCTTGTCCACATCCGGTATCGCTGTCCCGTCCTGAGACATTTTGATGAATTGGGTAGGTAGCTGTCCCGATACCTCTGAAACCAGCAATCCAGCCATGCCTACCGCTATCCAAATAATTTTCCTCGACATGTCGGGCTCCTTTCTACCTGCAAGAAGGAATATTCAGATTGTGAAATCGCCGGCCCTGATGTGATCTCGCGAAATGCAAACAGGCGAAGTGTATCTCGATCCGAGCGAGCGAACCTTTCCCTATCGCCAAACCGCGAAAGCAACGAATTACCGGCATTCGCCAATTCCGACCGCCAACCTCCTTTCTCCAAAGTGCCGCCCACATCAATGAAGATTTCGAACCCCTTTCCCCGGCGAATATGTCCAGTCAACTTCTACGATGAATTGGCCGTCGGGGAATCAGCGAGAGCCCGCCCAAGGCCAATAGCAAAAGAGAGGCCGGTTCGGGGACAACGTCGCCAGACCTTACGGCAATAGCCATAAGTCCCGTGCCACCAAGGGCCAGTTTGGCCGCCACATACTGTTCACCAGTGCTGAAGCTGAAGTACGTCGCGGTCCACGGACCGTCTTCCGTCTGCGAGTAATAACTGAGCGGCTGCAGATGCTGGAAGTCGCCGGTGTTGGCTAGACCCCACCCTGGCTGGGGAGAGGCACCATCGGTGGCGTAATAACCCTTATTATTCAGCGCGACATGGAACAGGTTCCCCATCTCGCTGCTCGATATGTTGTACCCGTAAGTGGTTGAGCCTGTATAGCTGTGAACCCGGGGATCCTCCACTATGGTGATCGTCGGCAACCGCCAGTCGTCGTAGATCGTTCCGGCGATATTGACCGACAGAGCAGACGCCCAAGTCAGGCAGTTCCCCCATGTATCGCTATCGGCCGTGGAATAGGTGAAATCGTACCAAGTAATGTTAAGTCCGGAATCGTAGATCAATCTGTTTCCAGTGGTATCGGTACCACGGTTATACAGACTTGCTTGCGCCGACCCCGTGGGGAATACCATACTCACGCATCCAACGGCACAACCCAATATGGATATCTTTGCAGACATTGGTCGCTCTCCTCTCGTTTGTTCAGGTGTAGGAACAGACTCCAATCGAAGCCTCAACTCCCAAGAACTGTTACTAAGCACGACGGCGACGAATCATCAAGAGCCCGGTTATCGCCAGTAGCGTAATCGACGCCGGTTCGGGCACGGTGACGACGCGGAAGCCAAAGATGCCGAGTCCAACATAGTTGTCGTCGGCGGATGGATCGCCAGACCAGCGCGTTGAAGAGTAGAGGTCGATGGGAGATTCCGCACCGGCATAAAATGATCCGCCGCGCAATCCGCGCGACGATCCGATGATGGCCTCGTTCCATTCCCAGACGTTGCCCCCTTGGTCGAAGGTGCCATACGCGCTGTCGGAGTTCTGAAACTCTCCTACCACGGTGGCCCAGTATGGGTTAGCGATCGGGACTGGTGTTCCGTAATAATTGGCGTTGTTGCCCGATGCGTCGGCCAGGTCGCGACCGGGAGCCGAGTCGCTTTGCGTCGGAAACAGCCAATAGCCTGCACTGGTGTTGCCGCCTCTGTAATAGGCTGCTTTGTACCACTCATCTTCGCTCGAAATCGCCCAGATCCAGCCTGCGTTGCGGGTCACTGACGACAGTTGCGCTGCGGATGTCGCACCGTCGAGCGTATACGCGCCGGTCTCGGTTGTTCCATTGCCTTGTTCGCCGACCGGTTGGCCATTGTGCAGCCAGTTGGCAAAGCGAGCCGCATCGCCCCATGAGACGTAATTGATTGGACGATTCGTCCAGTCATTGGCGGCGTTGTACTGATAACCACCGGAGGCGCCCGCCCTGCTGACGCCCATGTTCGGGTTGTAGAGGCTGTATGTGTCTGTCTTTGCAACGGCGTTGAGAAACTCGGCGTATTGCCCCGCCGTCACCTCGTATTTGCCGATATTGTAATCGTAGTTCACCGTGCCGTAGCCATTCGTGTCGGCCAAGTTGCCCGAGTTGCCGACGGGAACGGTTTCGACATTCACCGCCCACGCCGACGAAACCGCAAATACGCCTACCACTGCCGCACATGCCGTGCGGTTCGACCAGGCTTTTTCTGATGACATTGGGCTACCTCCGGTATGTTTTACACCCATGAGGGGGACCAACGAGGGCTTCCGAGAAATGCCTCATGGACCATTGCTGATTTTATGCAGACGCACCTGAACTAAGTCGAAGAATCCACCCCTGCGACAAAATACCGCATCTGATCGACTCCCGATCTCGTGTGCTGGACGTATTCACGCGATCACTAATCGACTTCACTTGCCTGTCAACGGCGCATCAAACCGCACGCAGGCGTCGTACGCCCCGCCGCCACGGAGGGGTTCGGGCAGGCGATGTCGCCAGGTTTGGAAGGATGGCCGATCGTTCTCGATCAGGCCGCGATTGATCAACGTTTCCTCGGCATAGCGACCCTTATCGTCACAACGATCACGCCACGCCTCGGTCGCTTCTCGCATCCGTTTGAGAACGGCCGCAAGATCCGCCCGGTCGGCCAGATTATGCACGCAGTGCGGGTCGACCTGGGTGTCGTAAAGCTCTTCCTCGGCTTTGCACGTTGCCATCCAAACATCATTGGGAAATGTCAACTTGCCCGCCGCGTGCAGTTCGCGAACCTCGCGGGTGACCGGACTGATCTCCATGTAGTTGTTGGCCTGGGCATAGGACAGATGTGGGGCGTCGTTACGCAGATACAGATATCGCCGATCGCGCGCGGCACGGACGCGGTCAAAGACACTATCCATCCGGTCGCGCCCGGCAAAGACATACTCCGGCTCGGGTTGCAGCTTATCACCGAGAAAGACGCGACCGTCGTACTCCTCGGGGACCGGTGCGCCGGCGAGTGTTAGAATGGTGGGTGCGATATCCACCCATGAGACCAGATCGTCCCGGACAACGCCCTCTTCAACCCCCGGCCCGCTTACGATCAGCGGCAGGTGCCAGCCCGCCTCATAGAGCCAGCGTTTCTCCCGCACCAGCCCGCGGCCATGATCGGTCAGGTAGATGATCACCGTGTTCCTGCGATAGTCCATCCGCTCCACCGCGTCGATCACCCGGCCAAGCAGTTGATCCTGATTCTCCAGGTGCCGGTAATAGCGATAGAGCGACGCCCGCACAGTCGGCGTGTCGGGCAGGTAAGGCGGGATATCCAGCCCATCCATCGCCGCGAGGTCAACACCGACGATGCCGGGATCGAGTAGTGGTCCCACTGGATCGGCAGCGTGCCCATTCCACTTGGTCCCCGGCGGCCACATGCCGCTCTCATGCGTTTGCCCGTAGTTGAAATAGAGAAAGAACGGCTCTTTGGGAAGCGACCCGCGTTCCATTTCGCTGATCCAGTCGCTGCGTGCATCGACGCGGCCGTCCGGCATCTTGCCGATCTCGAAGCCACTGAAATTGAAATCGGTCTTGTTCGCCCAGTTCACGTGATAGCCCTGCTCGCGGAGCACATCGGTGAAGAGTCGCGGAACCTGACGCAGGTGCGATCGCATGAGGTGTGCCCCGGTCTTGATCGCGTGCTGGCCGCTGATCATCGACGATCGGCTGGGTGCGCACACCGGGGCGGTACTGAACGCGTTTCGGAAACGCACACCTTCACGGGCCAGTCGGTCGATGTTGGGTGTGCGTGCGTAGGCGTCGCCGTAACAGCCCTGATGTCGACCCGTGTCCTCGCCTTGAAAGATGATGAAGTTGAGCCGATCGTCCATTTCCGTTTGATATCCAGCGGCGTCTGCTTACGCAAACGACACCATGCCGACAGTGCCGCATTTCCGCTGTTTCACAACGCCATAGAGGGCATTTTATGATTGACTCCATACTTGCGTCGTCTATCTTAGGTAAGTGGCAGAATTGGCATTGGGGTGACATTTCGGGGTCCGGCGGTTGCGAAGGCCCAAGTGTCGGCCTTCTGAGGATATCCATATGTTGCACTTTGCGGCTCGTTCACGCTCATTCCGGATGTATTGGGGACGTCTTTGCGCGGTGCTCGTCACACTTCTGCTGACTAACTCACCATCGTTGGCCGACACAACTACTCAGATCAGCCAGTATGGCTTTACCTGGACCTTCGATCAGCCGGTGCAGTCCGGCCAGTTCGCCACCGGAGACTACTGGGTTGTCGGCCCGGTCAGCATCACTTCGATCACCCCCGCCTCCGTCCACGACGCGGCCGGCGCGGTCGCTGGTGCGGTCAACGGCTCGATGATCAACCCGGGCTTGGGCAAAACCCAGGGCTACGACGCAAGAATGTTCGACACCTATGGATACGCCTACTCGGATTCGCTGAACGTGGGCCGGAATGTGTCGGGAGCCAACCCGCTGGTGGTGACGCCAGGCTCATCTTTGATATCCAGCTTGAGCAAGTCACCCGCGTTAACCACGGCTCGCCCGAGACTACAGGCAGCAGCCGTGCTTACCGTGTTGGATGCCGCGCCGGCGGCAGGGAGTTTCCGCCCGGCCTATGTGGGCAGCGACAAGACGGTGCAATTTACAGAATCGGATCTGCGTTACGATCGCCTCCCCAGCCTCCCCAAGCCCGCAAGTTCCCCCAATCTTCAGACGACTGCAAACAAGATGCAGCGCCCGTGGTTCGATCACGTCAGCAGTTGGCCTGGCCGGTACGCGCATCCAACGGACAACATGCCCGACTACGGACGCGACATGTCGCTGATCGTGAGCGATCTGTCAGAGTCGCTGATGCTGGATTACACGGACACTGAAAAACGCGATGGCTTGGTGCGCATGGTGCAGTACGGAATCGACTCTTACGGCATCCTCAAGAACGGCGGCGTATGGGAGGATCTGGGCGGGCACATGCATGGCCGCAAGCTGCCGATACTTTTGGCGGGATTGGTGCTCGAAGACCCAGACATGCTC
>JBGSMH010000444.1:0-3214 GCA_041740275.1 Phycisphaerae bacterium | reverse complement strand
CCGACGCCGACAAAAGCGAGTAGGTGCCGGGCAGATCGACGAGTCGAAACCGCAGCCCATTGGTGACGAAGACCCCTTCGGCCCGCGTGACGGTCTTGCCCGGCCAGTTGCCGGTGTGCTGTTTGAGGCCGGTGAGCGCGTTGAAAACGGTGCTCTTGCCGGTGTTGGGATTGCCCGCGAGTGCGACGACGTAATCTTCCTTGCCGCGGGAGGATTCGAGCGCATCGACTTTCTCGATATCGCTGGAACACCCGCTGGCGCAACTGCCGCACGATCCACTTGCCTTAAACCATTTCCACATTGCCTAACTGCCTTTCTGCCCGTTTTTTGCCGTCAATTTATCCATGCAGGGCTTTACCCAAACTTCGCGGGCCTGCTCATGACGCAATGCGATCAGTGTGCCGCGCACGCGATAGGCGCGGGTCTTGCCGAACAGGTTGGCAAGGGTCGGCTCGATGCGCGTGCCAGGCGTGACGCCCAGATCCAGCAATCGTCGGCGGCTGATTCCGCGCAAGGCTGGATCGAGTCTTATCACCTCACCCGATGCGTTGAGCGGCAAGCGATCGAGCGAAAGCGACGACTCATTCTCCCGCGTCGCTCGCGAGATCGTCGGCACGACCTGAATACACGCGGCGACGATCGGGGCCAGCGAAAATTGATCCTGATTGTCGGTCAGCACCAGTCGAACCGCATTGCGTTCGATGATGCGAATGATGCGGCCGGGCTTGAGTCCCACCGCCACGATCTGACTGAAGGCGGCGGGGGGTTCGTCCTCAATGTGTACGATCTTGGCCGAGACGCCTTCGGGGAAATCGGTCAGCGGGGTCGCGGTTTCTGGGGCTGTGATTGCGGCACGGGGGATAAGGTCGCCGTGCGGGTCGGTGTGAGGGTAGCCGAGTTGTTCATCGAGGACATCGACCTGGTGGGGCGTCAGATGGTGCTCGGCGCGGTCGGCCTCGCGGTGGACGCGGGCGACGTTCATCCCGGCCTCATCGGTGAGATACGTTTCCCATAGCCGATGCGCCCGCGTCAGATGAATCGCCAATTCCTCACCGGCGGGCGTCAACTGCAATTGTTGGTTGGCGGTGTGGAGAAGCCCGGAGGCTTCCATGCGTTCGACAAGCCCCAGTGCCCGGCGGTTGGATAACCCCACCGCACCGGCGAGCGAATCAATGGTCGCGGGCTGTCCACGTTGCTTGCAGGTTAACAGGTGTTTGACCGCGTCTTCGTTGCGGACGCGATCCCGGGCAAATCCGGGCATAAACCAAGCTCCTTCTAAAAGCCAAACGAGTGACTTTGATTACTCAAAATCATACGACAGGAGTTTGATTTGTCAAATTGGTCCCTGAAATTGGTTTGAACCGTGTCGCGGAAGTGATCCGCAACCGTTAAGGATTGGTCGTCGGATTCGTGGCCGGTTTGGTGGCCGGTTTGGTGGTCGGGATAATCGGGCCCATCTCCAGACTCGGCAACTGCGAAACGCCAGACACGCCAGTTTCGGTCGGCGGCGCGACAAACGGCTGCGACGCGGGCAACAGCAGAATCGGGTTCTCCAACTCATCCACCAATGCGATGCGCGCCTCGGCCATCGCCTTCTTATCGGGGGCGGCGAAGTCGGCTTCGATGATCGCCTTGTATTGCTCGCGGGCGGATTTCCAATCCCGACGGTTTTCCGCGATCGCCGCCAGGGAGAATCGCGACGCGACGACTGACAGCGACTGCGTGGGGTATTGGCTGACGATCTTTTCGAAGGCGTTTTGCGATAGGTCCAGATAGTTGGTCGGTCGGCTCGTCGGCTGGGTGGATGCGGTCAGCGTTGCCAGATCCGACTCGCTGGCCAGCACCCAATACAGCTCGCCGAGGGCGAGGTAGGCACTGGCGAGTTGGGCCTGATCGGACTGGGCATCCGAGACATCGACCACGGACTGAACGGCGGCTTTGACCTCGGTCTCGGCGGCCTCCAGCATTGTCTGCTTTTGCCCGGGTTCCATGAAAAACGCCATCTGGCCGATGTGCTGAATCTGCTGCACCGCGTTCCATGCACTGGCCAGCGATTGACGCACCTGCATCGCGGCGGCGGCGTCCTGATTCTTCTTGTAACGCACCGCCGCCACGATCAATAGCGCGATCGCGATGACGGTCAGGATCTTCGAGCTGTATTTACGCAGCGTCTCGGGCGCCGTCACAATCGTCGACGCCAGCGAGTTGGTTTCCAATTCGTGCCGATGTTCACTTTTCATAGGGAGGGTGAGTGTAGCCAATATCGCGTTTGAGAGCGAATCCTATGCGGTCGCGGCTGAAATGGGCACGGATCGGCCACTTAACCAGGCGTCTTCGGCACGATCGCCAAGACACCAGTCGCCAACGAGGGTGAGCGATCGGGCCGGGTCGTGGATGCACGGCTGACCCAGTGGGTTGCCCGACAACGCATATCGCCAGCGGTGGGCAGCCAGATAGGTGTAGGAATCGGTCGAAAACAGTCGTTTCATTTGTGGCTTGAGGTTTTCCAGAACCGCGGGTGGGTCCAGTTCCAGATGCGATCGCGTCCAACCCGCACCCAGATGAAGCGACCAGCACTCGGCTGCGACACCCGGTGTCCGCATCATCCACACCACCGGCGAATCCTCACCCGGCGAGCCTTCGACCCGGGCGGCATCGAACGTGTGTCCTGATGAACCGTTCAGACCGACCATCACTGCCCAGACCGGCTTCATCGTCACGCCAGCGATCTGCTGCGATATCGCGTCAAACTCCCCCAGCAGCGCGATGGCTTGCTGAGGCGGGATCGCGATCACCAGGCGATCGAACACGCCAATCTCCACGCCGGCGGCGTCGAGAAGCGACCATCGGTCGTCGGCATAGGCGATCCCGTGGATGGCGCAATCGATGCGAATATCCAAACCGGCCGCAAGATGCTTGCCGATTGCGTTGGCGCCAGAGATGGGCACATATCGCTTGAACGGCGTCTGTACGACGATCGGCTTTCCATTCGCTGGCAAACGCACCATCGCACCGGTCCACTCGCGCAGTACACCAGCATCGCACCACTGTTTGAGTTGTGCATCAAAATCCAGCGAGGCGGCCCGCAGGTATTGCAGGCCGTGATTGAAGGACAGGGACGGTTCGGCGCGTCGGGTCGCGGCGCGTCCGCCGACGCCACGCGATTTGTCGAAAACCGTCACGACCTGCCCCGCATCGCGCAACCGATTGGCGG
>JBGSMH010000443.1:0-3474 GCA_041740275.1 Phycisphaerae bacterium | reverse complement strand
AGCCCGAGATCACCCGATTCAAAGGCCTCGGCGAGATGATGCCCAAGGTGCTCTGGGAGACGACGCTCAATCCCAAGACTCGCCGATTGTTGCGCGTCGAAATCTCCGACGCTCTTGCCACCGACCGGGTTATCAATGAACTGATGGGCAAAGACGCCTCTGCCCGTTTCCGATTCATCATGGATCGCGCCGAAGAAGCCGAAGAGCTGGATGTGTGAGCCGTTCTCGCACTTTATTTTGTTTCCGATCTTCACGCATATGGCAGGTTGGGATCGGATGCGGTACGCTCGAAACCATGACGCACGAAAACCTTTCACGCTCGATCGATGAGTTGGAGGCACGGATGACAAGCATCCGTGACTCTCTTTGACGTGGATCGCAAAAAAGCCCGCCGACACGAACTCGAAGAGAAGATGAACGCGCCCGACTTCTGGGCAAATCCCGAAGCCGCCAAGCCGATCATCAGCGAGGTCAAAGTCCTCAAAGCCACAGTGGAACCGATCGAATCGGTGCTGAGCGAGATTAAGGATTGTCGCGCCATGCTCGAGCTGGGCACCGAGGTCGATGACGCTGAAACGCTGCTCGAAACCGACACGATGCTCACCGCGCTGGAGGCACAGGCCGAGCGGATCGAGCTGCAATCGTTGCTTGATGGCAAGGTCGATGCCTACAACTGTTTCGTCACCATCCAGGCCGGGGAAGGCGGGACCGAAGCCCAGGACTGGACCGAAATGCTCAGCCGGATGTATTTGTATTTCTGGGAGCGTCGCGCCTGGGACGTCTCCGAAGTCGACGTGCAGTATGGCGAGCAGGCGGGCTTCAAATCCGTGACCTATCTGGTCAAAGGCGAATACGCTTTTGGCTACATGAAAACCGAAGCCGGCACGCACCGACTCGTGCGGATCAGTCCGTTCAACAGCCAGGGCAAACGGATGACCAGCTTTGCGGGCGTCGATATCACGCCTGAGTTTCCGGAATCCGAAACCGACTCGAGCGAAATCCCCGAGCAGGATCTGGACTTCATGGCATTCGTGCGTGCGTCCGGTCCGGGCGGGCAGAACGTGAACAAAGTCGCCTCCGCTGTCCGCATCACGCACAAACCGACCGGCATCACCGTCACCTGTTCGGTCGAGCGATCGCAGCAGCAGAACAAGCGATTGGCGATGAACATCTTGCGGGGCAAGATTGAGTTGATCGAGCAAGCCAAGCGAGACGCAGAACTCCGCGACATTGTCGGCGATAAGGGCCGGATCGGGTTCGGCACGCAGATCCGCTCGTACGTTCTGGATGATCGCCGTGTAAAGGATCACCGCACCAATCACGAAGTGACGCAGGTGGAGACGGTTCTGGACAAAGGCGATCTCGACCCCTTTATCGACGCCGAGCTGCGTCGGCGAAAATCGAAAAAAGCGTAATCGCATTTGGCGCATAATGCACCTCCTCACCCTTACTGGGGTGTTGCGCGCCAGAACAGTTCTGGCGCGCAACGCGCTGGCAGAAAGCCCAGTAAAACTGCACTTATTTTTTCAAGATTCCCTGAATGGGTGTTGCGCGCTCAGGGGTTCGCGGACTCGATTCACACCGGCGACGGTTGGAACGGGAGTGGCGCGAGTTGACCATCGAGAAACGCCTGCAAGAACCCTGCCGCCGCGACGGCGTCGAGGGATTGCTTCTTGTCCTTACGCGTCATCTTCCCGCCCGCCCGCTTCACATCGATCAACCGTTGTTCTGCATCGAAACTGCTGAGGCGTTCATCAACAAAGACGATCGAGATCGGCTTGCTGATCGACCGCTGCAACTTGCCTGACCAAACCAGCACTGATCGTGCCTGCGGGCCGATCGAGTCGTCCATGTTCAGGGGCAACCCGACGACGATCCGCTCGGCGTCTTCCTTCAGCACCAGCGCCACGATTGGTGCGATGGCCTGATCTGGGTCAGTAACCACCAGCACCTCAACAGGCGATGCCCACTTCCCCCCCGCGTCGCTCATCGCAACGCCGATGCGTTTGGTGCCGAGATCGATCGCAAGAGTACGCATGGGAGGGTGGGGAAGAAAGTGTGTAATGTGAAATGTGTAATTTGGAGCTAAAAGCCGCCATCACTTCACATTTCACACTCCACATTCCACATGTCCTCACAGGAATTTTTCCCCAAACTTCTCCTTCACTTTTCCGACCAGTTCCTTGACGCGTTGTGCGTCGTTCTGATTGCAGATCATCGTAACGTCCTTGGTGTGGATGATGATCAGATCGCTCACGCCGACCGCGGCGATCAGGTGGTCGGTATCCCGGCAGACGATGATGTTTCCATCGGCGTCCATCGTGATCAGTTGTTTGCAGTCAATCGTGTTTCCGTGATCGTCCACTTCCAGCGTCTCAGCCAGTGCCGGGTACGAACCGACATCAATCCAGTTGACGGGCATCTCAACGACGACAACGGCTTTCTGCTGACTGGCCGGTTCCATGACGGCGTAGTCGATGCTGATCTTGGGCAAACGCGGGTACACCTCTGCCAGCACCTGTTGCTGATTGGGCGTGCCCCACGCATCGGCGATCTTCATCAAGCCTTGATAGCTCTGCGGGAGATGCGCCGCCAACTGCTCCAGCACCGCATCGGCACGCCAGACAAACATCCCGCTGTTCCAGTAGAACCGACCCGATTCGACATATCGGTCGGCGGTCGGCTTGTCGGGCTTTTCCTTGAACGCCAGCACATGATAGACGCCCTCGAGTTCGCCCAGCGGATCGCCGCGCTGAACATAGCCAAGCCCGGTGTGTCCGTGGGTGGGCACGATGCCGAACGTCACCAGCGATTTGGGGTGAGATCGGGTGACATCAAACGCTTTTCGAAGACAGCCTTGAAACACATCGACTGGCTCGATCACATGGTCGGCGGTGACGATGGTAAAAACCGCGTCGGGATCCTTTTTGTGCAATACCGCGGCCGGGAAGCCGACCGCATTGGCAGTATCGCGAGGCTGGGGCTCGCCAAGGATGTTTGCCTTCGGCAAGTCCGGCAGGTCCACCAGTACCGCATCACGATGATGTTCTGCGGTGCAGACATAAATTCGCTCGGGCGGCAACACGCCTAGGAGTCGATCGAATGAGAGCCGAAGCAGACTCTTGCCGTCCTTGACCGGCAGCAATTGCTTGGGCACGCTCTGTCGTGAGAGTGGCCACAGTCGCGTACCCAATCCGCCCGCCATGATCACACCGTATTCCATGATCTCGTTTCCGTGATAGATATACCCGTCGGGCCATCGAGATGGACGACGTCTTGATTCCTCTATTTCGCTTTCCAAGTATACACCGCAATCATGGATCAATGAACGCCTCGCGACAACTTCGTGCGTCCGAACCGCGTGACGCCGTCAATTGACAATGCCCGTTGTGAGATTAACGTAGCCGTGTGTCAGATGAAGTGATCGATCGCATCAAAGCCAGAGCCCGCCTGGCGCTTCGCGCTGAGCGGGCG
>JBGSMH010000442.1:0-2239 GCA_041740275.1 Phycisphaerae bacterium | reverse complement strand
GCCCGCAAAGCCGGGATCGCCTGGCTGACTGGCAATCGTCTCTACTATATGACAGGCGACGACGCCCGCTTCGGCGAACCCCGCACCACCTATCAAGGCGTAATCGGATAGTGCGTGTAAACCTTTGTCATGCGTAACGGTTATTCGGTCTGCACTTGATGAGTTGCCCCCAAAGCGGTGAGGCCTGGCACAAACCGCATTGCATCGACTCATCTGCGGGCTATGATCCACCACGGGAGCGCGTATCGCTTTGGTTTATCGTATCTAATTTATGCTTAGTGCCAGCGTCAATTTGCCCAAGCCGGTCGGCCATGCCATGGTCGTCAGCGGGGACGGTTCGCGCGAAAAGCCGAGTCAGGTGCTGCGCGGGTTGGGCTATGAGGTCGATTTTCGAGACGACCCGTACGCTGCGATGATCGAGTTGTGTCGGCGGCCTTTGGTATTTCGCGCGGTAGTGTTGTCGCTTCAAGCCCTCTATCGGGACGAGTTGCAGATTATTGCCACGATCCGGCGTCGATTCCCGCACATGACCATCTGGCTGACCCAAACCGATGGCCGACAGGCGTCGCTGGCGGAGGCGATGCGGTTGGGTGCCGAAGGGTTGGTTTCCGACGACGGTGTCGTCACTTTTTCTGACAATCCACCCCCGGTAGCGGCGGTTGCACCGGTGACCTATCGGCCGGCACCGATGCCCGAACCAGCCCGAACTGAAATCGTCGATCCCCCACGAACCACCAAGCGGGCTGCGGTGGCGCAAACCTCGACGGATCCTGTCCTAACCGCAGATGAGTTGCAGGCGTTGTTGGGTGACGAATGAGAATCAACTGGCAGTCTTAAAACGAAGTTAGAAACCGTGCTCCTCACAAACGATCAAATCCTCGTCATCGGCGACCGCGACAGGCGGATGCAAAACTCCGTCGCCAGTGCGCTCCCTTCTGCCAGCGTCACCAGCGTGCAGTCGGTCTTTGACGCACTGGCGGAACTGAACGCCGGGGTTTATTCGGGCGTTCTGGTCAATGTCGATCCGCTGCAAAGCCGACCCGAAGCCGCCACCCGCGCCCTGCGTGAAGCGGCGGGGGAGGCACGACTGGTCGTCTATTCCGATCCCGCCCACGAGCCGCTCTCCATGACCCTCGTCGAGCACGGGGCCGACGATTACCTAATCGCACCGGCCGAAAACAGCGAGCTGCAAAATCTGCTCGCCATGCCCGTGTCACGCGTTGTCGAAGCCGATCAACCCCAGTCCGACACCAACTCAGCCGCTGTGAGCGATGTACTTCAGCCACTACTCGAATTGCCGATGACAGACATCGTGCTGAGCGCGATGCTCGATCACCCACAGCAGGCGATTCGCCATGCGGTCGCGGACATCGCACAGCGCGTCGCACCGACGATCCGAATCTCCTACAGCCCGCCCGGCGAACCGGTGCCTGCTCCGACCGATACACTTGCGGTCCTGACCCAGCCGATCCGCGCCGGCGATGCAGAAGCCAATATTGTGGGTGTGCTGGTGATGGAAGTCGACAAACCGGTCGATGAAGTCGCCGCCGATCACGCGCTCTGTCGCATCGCACAGGTGCTGGGCAAGGTCGCCCAAGTCGATGACCGACAGGCCCGCCTGCAAAAGCTCGCGATCACCGACGAATTGACCGGCGTATATAACGGGCGCTATTTCAAGCATTTCCTCACCCGTATCCTGGAGAAAGCCAAAGCCCGGCGTTTTCCGGTCACGTTGTTCCTGTTCGACATCGACAACTTCAAGAAATATAACGACACCTACGGCCACGCCGTCGGGGATGAGATCCTGCGTCAAACCGCATCGGCGATGAAACGGTCCAGCCGCGACCACGATCTGGTTGCGCGTATCTCCGGCGATGAGTTTGCCGTCGTCTTCTGGGAAAAAGAAGGTCCGCGTCAGGCGTATGACCAGCAGCAGCCTGCGGCCCGCCTGCCCAACACGCCCCTGATTATCGCCGACCGATTCCGTAAGTTGTTGGGCAACAAGGACTTCACCGAGTTCAGCATGCTCGGCACCGCCGGTAAAGGCGTGCTGACGATTTCGGGCGGGATGGCGGTCTATCCGTATGACGCCCAGACCGCCGACGACCTCATCGACGCCGCCGACAAAGCACTCATGTTCGGCGCGAAAAAGGGCGGGAAGAACAGCATCTACCTCGTGGGTGGCGACCAGGACGCCGTCCTAGGCAACAAAGACCAATAACCTGCCCGAATCGACCCC
>JBGSMH010000441.1:0-5002 GCA_041740275.1 Phycisphaerae bacterium | reverse complement strand
CCGAGGGAGAGGATGAAGATGAAGGCGGCGTGGATCTATCGTTACCCGATGATCCGAAACGACTTTACGGCCTGTTCCTGATCCTCTTCGTTTGCGCGCTACTTTCCAAGACCACGCTGGCGGTATTGCCCGGCGTGGTGCTGGTCATCGTCTGGTGGAAGCGCGGCCGACTGAGCGGCAAGGATTTCGCACCGATGATCGCGCCGATCGTCCTGTCGATTGGTGCCGGATCGCTGACGTCATGGATCGAACAGAATCCATACATCGTCGGCGCCAACGGCCGCGACTGGCAACACAGCATCTTTGACCGGATCGTGCTGGCGGGACAGGCGAGTTGGTTTTATGTCGCCAAGTTGCTCTTGCCGCACCCATTTGTGTGGGGTCTGCCCGAGGGCGTGACGATGGAATCGCCGCCTTGGACGGTGATCGCGGTCCCAGAAGCCCTGCGGGCGATTCTGCCCTGGCCGCTCATGTTCAGCTATCCGAAATGGGATCTGAATGCGGGTAGCGTGCTGCAATGGGCGGGGACGATCGGCATGCTCGCGGTCGTCGGATTATTGTGGCTGCAACGCGACCGGTTCGGCCGCGGCGCGATCGCGTGTGTATTGATCTATCTGGGCTGTCTGGTGCCAGCGATGGGTTTTGCCAACGTCTACCCGATGCGCTATTCATGGGTGGCCGACCATTTTGCGTATGTGGCGTCGATTGGGTTGATCGTCATGTTTGCCGCCGGGATGACACAACTGTTGTCGCGTGTCGCGTGGGCACCGCTGGCTGGCGGGGTGATGCTGGCGTGGCTGAGCATCGTGACGATCGTCCACAGTCTGTCGTTCACCAATGTGCAACGCCTGTGGACCGACACACTGCTTCGCAACAACGATTCGTGGCTGGCGGCGGCGAATCTGGGGAGTTTCTGGCGTTCGCAGGCGTACAAACTGATCGCCGAAGAACTGCCCGGTGCTGCCGATCGGGATGCGGTGCAACGCGCCATCGTCAGCCAATATCGACTGTCGCAAAAGTGGCTGGAGCGCGCCCATCGGATCAACCCCAACGCACATGAACCCGTATTTCAACTGGCGATGATCGCGTTCAAACAGCGCGACAATGACCGTGCGCTGCAACTGGCTTTGCAGAGCGAAGAAATCACCGCACGCCAGGGCGTCAAGCAGTTCGTCTATCCCAAGCTACTGATGGCGGCGATCTTTTCGCAGCAGGGGCGGAGCGAAGAGGCAAGACAGATCTATCTGGATTTGCAGTCGCTGGAAGGCAAGATCGGCGACAAGCTTCCGGCGACATTCGCCGACGCTCGCGTGAGTCTGGCCAAGATCGACGAGGCGCGACTCAGCGGGCCGATCAGCCCGAATCTTTCTGAGGCCGACGGGCAGATTCTCGGCTCGGTGATCGAAAATCTAAGCGCCGCCGCCGATCTTGCGCCGTTTAAACCCAATGCCCGCAACGAGTTGGCGCGGATCATGATCGCACTGGGTCGGACCGATCAGGCGTATGAGGTGCTGGCGGAGGTGTTGTCGATCGACAAGAACAACCTCGACGCCAAGTATCTGACCGCCGAGGCGGCGATCAAAGACGGAAGCTATCAGATCGCCGGGGCGCAACTGGCGGAGTTAATCCGCGCCCGGCCAGACCAGTATCGGGCACGGCTGATGCTATCTGAGGTGCTGGTCAAACTGGATCGCAAACCGGATGCGATTCGCGAGTTGGAAACGCTTCTGAAGATGCGTCCCGAATACCCCGGCGCGGCTGAATTGCTGACGCAACTGGGCGGAAAAGTTCCGACGACCCAACCGACTCAATCGACCCAACCAGCGTCATAGACCATTTACGGAGCGATCGAACGTCCGCCATCCAGCGGGATGATCGCGCCGGTGATGTAGGTGCCTTCGGTGACGAGAAATCGGACCAGCCGCGCGACATCATCGGGTGTACCGGCGCGTTTCAGCGGCACTTTGATCAAGTACGCCTCTCGCTCATCCAGCGGCATCTCGTCCGGCCAATCGACCACGCCGGGCGATATCCCGTTGACCGTCACTTCGGGCGCCAATTCCCGCGCGAGCGCGATCGTCGCGCTGGCCAGCGCCGCCTTGCTGGCGCAGTAGGCCAGGTAGCTGGGCATCGGACGCGCAGCCGTAATATCGATCATATTCACCACATGGCCACGCGACGCTTTCAGCAATGGCGCCAGCGACCGGGTGAGGGCGACTGGCGCGATGCAATTGACCTGTTGATGACGTCGGGACAACTCCGCATATTCTCCGGCGCGATCGGGCAGGTAGAGTGAGGCATTGTTAACCAGAACATCCAGCCGAGACGATTGGGACTGCGTCCAATCGGTGAGACGCACCAGACCATCAACCGATTCAAAATCTACTTGAAAAGCTGTGAGGCGTGCGCCAGTGCTTTCCAGCGATTGAACCAAAGCGCTCGCTTCGTCGGCGCTATTGCGATGGGTGAACAGCACATCAAACCCGCTGGTTGCCAGCGTGCGGACAATCGCGGCTCCGACGCGTTTGTAGCCGCCGGTCACCAGTGCGGTGGGCCTGTCGTTCATGTCCGGATCGTATCCGACTCAGGCGGGATCGTCGCGTGTTCGGATGCACTTTATGGCCGCGAAACCAGTTTCCACAGGCGGCTGGAGTTGCCGAGCATCGCCTCCATGCACAATAGCAGCAGCAGCACCGCGATCAGCGGCGACCAGCGCGGGCTGGGCTGGGTGGCGGCGGCCAGATGCGTGCGGAAGTCTTCCAGACTGGTGGCGTGGATGACCTCGTCGCCGGGGATGACGGCTTTGGGGTCGCGATAGGTCAGCACCGCTTCACCGGCAGGCAGTTGTACGTTGGATACGCCCACCACCGCACCGGCGGGGTTGGTCCAACGATAGACGCCCGGGACCGTCGCCCGTTCGAAGCGAAACTCCCGCGCACCCGGCACCCGGGCGATCGCGAATGGCTCACCGGCGGGTGTGGTGACGGTCAATTTGTTGTCGGCGACCCAATTTAACTTCAGCACCTGACCCAACTCGACATTCTGTGCCGTCGACGTCGCGGCATCGGGCAGGCAACACCGAACGAGCAACGGCAAGAAGACGGGGTGGGTCGCCAGGGTTGAGAACTGTGGATCGGGCTGGGTCGCAAACGTGTAAACCTGTCCATTGCCGAGGACGTGCCGATAAACCAGCCCGCGCGACGCCCCATCGCCCGTCGGCACCGCCGCCAGCATGACGGCGGACTGGGGATTGGGGCTGAACGCCAGCAGCCGATTGGTCGTCATCGCACCGAGCTGAAATCGCTCATCCAACAACTCGCTCAAAAGCAGACCGGCGTTGGCGGGGGGAGAGGCGCGATGCGGGCGATTGGCACTGGCGTCGGAAAACGGGTCGCCGGGCAAGAGCGGGCGAATCGCCTCGCGTTGTTCTGCCGGTAAAGTCGCCCAGGCGTCCTGCAATCCCGGCCGCGACAGTAACACCAGCGTCGCCCCCCGGTCGGCGGCGGCGCGGAGCGTCATCGCCTCATCCGTGCCTGGCCAGCGACTGATCAGCGACACCACCACTGAATCATCGTCCGCGATCGTCGAACCGACATTCACCCGCAAAGGCCAGTCGTCCGATCGGCCTTCGCTTGGATCGAGCGCCAATTTTACAAACCGCTCTGCAGTGCTCATTGACGATCCGCCGGTCAGCAATTTCACCTTTCGCTGCCGGGGCATTTCCATCGCGATGTTGCGCGAATTGTCCCACGCCAACTCATCGTCCCCATCCACCGTTGCGCCGACGACGACATACCGCTCGGCGGGCAGTTTCAGCGGGACACGCACTTCGGCCTCACCTGCATTTTCCAGTTGCACAACACGCGGCGATGTCGTCACCAGTGTTCGACCGTCAATCGTGCTGACCTGCACCGACACCGCCCGTGAATCGCCCGATCGACCTGTCACGCGAGCGACGGCCTCGACACCGATGCCGGGAATGGGTTGTTGCGGATCAATTGATACTTGCGTGATCCCGGCCGACCGCGCGGTGGCGGGTTGCAGGTTGATGACGACGAACGTGCCGGAGGTCCAGGTTTCCAGTGAACGTGGAAACTCGCGCGATTGGGCGTCGGTGATGACGATCAGCGACTTGCTGCTGGCCTGCTGTGCATCGAGCATCCGCATGGCGGCGACGATGCGATCGCCCAGCGGTTGGGGGCTGGCTTGCGGCGTCAAGGGCGTCCAATGGGTCGCCCGTTCGCTGGCGGACTTGAGGACTTCGGAAGCCGCATCGGGCACACTGGTAAAGATTGAAACGCTGGCGGTGCTGAGTTCATTCTGCAATAGATCGATGACGGCCTGATCCGATCGGTCGAGCAGGGTCTGCTCCTGGGGCTTGAGCAGCATGGAGTAGCTGGTATCGACGACGATCGCCGCCACCGTTGTGCCACCGGCACCCATCGACGCGGCCAGTTGCTTGGCGGGTTGCGATGCGATGAAGATCAACAGCAACACCATCAACACCCGCGCCGCCAGCAATAGCCACTTCTGTATCTTTTTGCGGGCGGCGGTGCGTTGGAGGGATGCGGTGATGAACCGGGTCGTGCTGAAGAGGACGATGGGGGATTTTTTGCGAAACAGCAGGTGCAGCAGGACCGGTGCCGCCGCGAGGGGCAACGCGAACAGGGCACCGAAGAAGAGGAACGAAAATCCCATAGCCGCTTCAATTCATGCGAACCCTGCCGACGTATCAGAGCGACGCGATCTCACCAAAACGAGGTTTGAGATCGTGATACAGCTTGTCATAGATGCGGTAGTGTTTTTCGTAGGCGTCGGCGGGGCGTTTTGCGGGCGTTTGTTTGGACGTCTGCTTGATCGAGGATTGGCAGGCCTCTTCAACCGATTTCCAGACGCCGGTCCCGACGCCGGCCAACAGTGCGACGCCGTACGCCGGGCCTTCGGAGGCATTGGTGACGACGATGGGAGCGCGGTAGATATCGGCCTGCATTTGACGCCAGAA
>JBGSMH010000440.1:0-7022 GCA_041740275.1 Phycisphaerae bacterium | reverse complement strand
GACTTGCCAGTTCGCTTCGCTCGGACTTGGCCAGCGTAATATGGGCGACGATCGACTTGCCTTTCAGCCGTTCGACCATGTAAGACAGGCCGTTGCTGGAACTATCGAGGTACGGGTTGTCGATCTGGGTGGCGTCGCCGGTGAGGATCAGTTTTGTGCCATCGCCGACGCGGGAGGCGATGGTTTTGACCTCGTGCGGCGTGAGGTTTTGTGCCTCGTCCACGATCATAAACTGGTGCGGAATGGAACGGCCGCGGATGTAGGTCAACGGTTCCATGACGACCTGGCCGGACTCGACGAGCTGTTGCATGCGTTGTTCGACGCTGGAAAGCTGGGCATGGGTCTTGGCTTCGTTGCTCTCGCCGGACAATCGGTTGGAAAGCAGATAAGCCATGTTGTCAAAAATCGGCTGCATCCAGGCTTTGAGTTTGTCGTCCTTGTCGCCGGGGAGGTAGCCGATGTCTCTGCCGAGGGGCATGATCGGGCGGGCGACCAGTAGTTTGACGTAGGTCTGATCGTTGAGGACTTTCATCATCCCCGCCGCCAGTGCCAGGAGGGTCTTTCCGGTGCCTGCCGAGCCGATGAGGGTGACGAGTTTGATCGAGTCGTCGAGCAGCAGATCCATCGCCATCTGCTGTTGCAGGTTGCGGGGTGCGATGCCAAAAACCGGCCCCCGGCGCGGCCGCAGCGGGATCAGTGCGCCGGTGTCAGATCGAAAGCGTGCGACGGCAGTGTGATCATCATTGGCTTCATCCCGCAGAAGCGCAAACTCATTGGCGTAGAGCGGCTTTTCCAGATCGACCGTAAGCTGTTTTTCGGAATAGAGCTTGTCGATCTGCGCGGCACTGACCTTGATCTCTCGCCAGCCGGCGTAAAGGTGCTCAAAATCGACTTTGGTGGCTTCAAAATCCTGAGCCTTGATGCCCATGGAGTCGGCCTTGATGCGGGCGTTGATGTCTTTGGTAATAAAAATGACGCGCTGCCCGGCGGCCTGCAGGGTGTAGGCGGTGCAGAGGATGCGGTTATCGGGGGAATTGACGTTCATCATCGGACAGGCGTTGATATCGCCATCGATGACCACCCGCACCGTCCCGCCGGTCTTTGAATCGCGGATGCCGTCATGCAGATTGCCCTGGGTTCGCAACTGATCGAGATGCCGGATCGCCTGGCGAGAGTTGCGGCCCAGGTCGTCGGAACTGCTCTTGAACTTGTCCAACTCCTCCAACACATCGAACGGGATGATCACGTCATTGTCTGCGAACATGAACATCGCATTGGGGTTGTGCAGCAGGATGTTCGTATCCAAAACAAAAGTCTTGACGTTCGGCTTGGAAGGGGTTGCGGCGCTGGGCATGGGTTGACCATCCGTGGTTAGGGTTGTCCGAAGTTTGCCGCCTTTACTTCCAGCGACAAACCTATTTACGCTCGGCGAGCATACTCCGACGCTCGCTGCGTTGTTGGCATATTATCAATCAGTCCGCTTTCGTATACAACAATCAGCGATGCTTTACCCGATGATTTTTCAACCTCGTTTTGTGGAGAAAATGTGGGGTGGCCGAAAACTTCACACAATCCTAAACAAATCCATCCCAGTCGATAAGCCGATCGGGGAGAGTTGGGAGCTGTACGACTTCCCGCCGGGCGTGGTGGAGGCCACCGATCAATGGGTCAGCGCGGTCCTAAGCAACGGGCCGCTCAAGGGCAAGTCTCTGCACGAATTGGTTGAACAATTTGGTGAGGATTTGCACGGGGATGTGAAGCTGGTCGGTGGGGCGGGGCAGTTTCCGGTGTTGATCAAGTTTTTGGATGCGCGGGAGGATCTGAGCGTGCAGGTGCATCCGCCGCAGAGCTATGCGGATCAGCATCCGGACGCGCACCTGAAAAATGAGGCCTGGTACATCTTGCAGCACGACGACGGGGCTCGGATTCTGAAAGGACTGACGCCGGGGACCAGTCGCGATGCGTTTGAGCAGTCGATCGCGGATGGGACGTGTGAGAGCAAACTGAAGTCGATCCCAGTGAAGAAGGGTGACTGTTTTTACCTGCCCAGCGGCACGGTCCACGCGTTGGGAGCCGGTTGTTTCGCTGCTGAGGTGCAGACACCCAGCGATACGACGTACCGCGTATACGATTTTAAGCGTGTCGATCCCGGCACAGGCAAAGAGCGGGCGTTGCATGTCGAGCAGGCGATGGCATGCATCGATTTTTCGGGTCAGGAGACGCCTCAACCCGCCAAGAAACACGAGGCCGGGGTCTTTACCGCCGTCACGCGGTTGGTGAAGGCACCGCAGTTTACGATCGAAAAAGTCCGGATGGCCGAAGGGGTGGAGCAGGCGATTCCGTACGATCAGCCAGTGGTGTGGATGGTCCTCAGCGGCGAGGTGGCGATCCGCGTGAAAAACATGGACGCCCCCGTCCACGCCGTTGCCGGAACGACCGTGCTGCTCCCCGCCAAGATGGCTGAGCCGGTGGTTCACGCGATCAGTGATGCGCAGTGGCTGGAAGTGACGTTTCCGGTGTGAAGGAAGCGGCATCCAAACTGGGTATGTCAGTATCCCTCGCGTCGCGATCCTTTTTTTGACAAGAAATACGATGGAACTGCGAATGACCGATGGTCGGCGCAGATCAGATTACAGATGCCTGCACCAAAACGAATTTTCCACAAAGAACGCATCGAATACGGAGAGCAATCCAAACGGCGAGCGTGTTTGGCGCCAGCGACAGGCAGCACGAAGATGGCGGCAAGTACTTCGCGGGATTTTTAGCATGACCCTTCGAGCAAGATACAACGCATTAATGGGTGCCATGTTCCCGTCCAGTTTCTTGGTCGCGGTCGCTGCATGGCTCTGGTCTGGAACAGTAGCTTCGCTTTCTGTTTTTCTCTTTTGGAGTGGGATGTCGATCTATCTGGCGTCTCGTGTTCGATGCAAGGTTTGCCACCTTCGATTACTGGATCCTCGCACAACATCCCGCGATAGCAGGTGGGGGACCCCGTTTGCCGGTGTTCGGTGTGGACACTGTGGCGCACGGCTGGATTGACAATGAGCGGAAACGCGGAATGGTCCGAGTTCAAAATGACTGTTTGCATAGGTCGTCCTCGTTCCCGCATCGGCCGCCAGATTACCAAGGACTACGCGGGCGGTGGCACGACCGACGACGCTTTTTACAATGGAACTGGACACGAACACCGACGGCACGCGGAGCGAGTACGCGCTCATGGGCTGGGCTGCGCGCGGCGGGTTTTGCTGCATGAGGCAAGATCGCGTTGCGCGCGGACGGGGCGTGCTGGATAAAAGGAAGCTTGGAATCATAACGACGGCGTGCGATGCAAGAGGCGGGGAGGTGGTTCATGCTGACGGGGCGCGATGCATGAGGCGGCGGCGGGAATCGTGCGGCGGCGATCAGGTGCGAAAGGCAGCGGCGGTATGGAGGAGGCAGACGGTGCATTGTGACAGACGCGGGCGGAGAGATGAAACCGGTGTGGGATGCACGCGGCGGGCGCGAACTTCTGAAGATAGCCGTGCGATCGGGGGATTGAGGGATCCGATCTCTATGTTGTGCGTCGCGGTCGCGGGAATGGGCGGTTCGATCTCGGGATTAAGCGGTGCGGCGCTGGGATGAAGCGGCGGATCTGGAGACGCGGCGATTGGATCTGGGGAGACAGCCATTGCGTCTTGAGTTGCGGCGGGTCGTTCTCGAGGCGCAGCGATGCGGGATCGAGTTTGGGGGGTTGAATCTCGAGTTTCAGTCGCGGTATGCGGACGTACATGTGAAGCCGCGACGCTGAAACCGGTTTTCCAGCATTCTTTGGCGTCCGATACCACGCCTCGTGTGAAGTTGCCTCAACTGCGTTATCCTACCGCCAATGAAAGAACGAATTCAAAAGCTGCTGGCCGACGCGGGGATCGAATCCCGGCGGCATGTTGAGGAGATGGTGTTGCAGGGGCGAATCGCGGTGAACGGCCAGATCGTCACCCACCTGCCGGTGATGGTCGATCCCGAAGAAGACCACATCCAGATCGATGGCGAAGGCGTGTTACTCGATCCCCACGCGGGCAAGGAACGGGTCTATGTCCTGATGAACAAGCCCAAGGGCGTCTATTGCACCAATGTTTCGCAAGGCGAACAAAAGCGTGCGATCGATCTGCTCCCGCACGATTTTGGCCCGCGTGTCTATCCGGTGGGACGGCTCGATGCCGATTCACGCGGATTGCTGCTGCTGACCAACGATGGCGAATTGACCCAGCAACTGACCCACCCGCGTTACGGCGTGGTCAAGACCTACACCGCGGTTGTCGACGGATTCGTCAAACCGGAGACCATCGCCAAGCTGGCCGAAGGCGTATGGCTGGCGGACCCGAAAAAAGGGGGCTTTCGCACGCAAAAGTCGTACATCAAATTGGTCAAACGATCGGGTAAGCAAAGCGTCTTGCAGATCACGATCAAGGAAGGCCGCAACCGACAGGTGCGGCGCACGCTGGCGAAACTGGGGCACAAGGTGCGTGAGCTAACGCGAATCAAGATCGGCCCGCTGGAGATCGGCAAGCTCAAGCCCGGCGAGTTTCGCATCCTCCACAAGCGCGAGGTCGATGCCTTGCGAAAACGCATCGAAGAGGGCCAGGAACGTACCGCCGCCAAGAAAGCCGCACCGCGCAAGTCGGCGGCAATCGCTGAACCCGCGCCCAGGCCGACCAAGCGACCGCCGCGTTCTCGATCATCGTAATCGGCTCGCGGTTGCGTTACGCGAGTGCGTCTCTATGATCTTTACTCTTTTCCGCCAGCATTTGGAGTCCGTCATGCAATTCGGAATCTGTACAAATCAAGCCAATGCCGCCGTCGCTTCTGCGATGGGGTGGGACTATATCGAGGGGAACGTGCAGGGGCTGCTCAAAGGCGCTGAACCGACCTGGACTGCCCCGGTGATCCAGATGCCCACACCCACGGCCAACTCGATGGTGCCGGGCAATATCCCGATCGTCGGGCCGAACGTAAATCAGGATCAGTTAAAATCTTACATGACCAATGTGCTGGATCGTGCCGACCAGATCGATCTGCGCACGATCGTGTTCGGCTCTGGCGGGGCGCGGAACGTGCCGGATGGTTTTGATCGAAGCCAGGCCGTCGAACAAATCACCGACTTTTTGCAGTTGATCGCACCGATGGCCGCCAAACGCAAGATCACGATCGTGATCGAGCCGCTGAATAAATCCGAGTGCAACATTATCAATACCGTCGCCGAGGGCATGACGTATGTGAAGCGGGTCGATCATCCGAATATCCAGTGTCTGGTCGATAGCTATCACTTCTGGTTGGAAGATGAGCCGCTGGCGAATCTGGAAGCGGCGATGCCGTGGATCAAGCATGTGCATGTCGCCGACCGTGACGGCCGCGTCCCGCCCGGCGAGAGCGGAACCAGCGATTACAAGCCGTTCTTCAAGGTGATCAAACAAGGCGGCTATGACCTGCGATGCTCGGTCGAGTGTGCCGGCTTTGATTTTGAAAAGCACGGGACCAAAGTGCTCGAGCGATTACGGTCGGATTGGGCAGCGGCTTAGGGGCGTTTCGCGCAAACGAATTTGTTTTAATGATGCTTAACCGTCGCATGTGACGGTTTGGATTGATGAAGGAAAGATTGACCATGTTGATGAAATACCGATTGTTCACGCCCGGCCCGACCAGTGTGCCTGAAGCCACGCTTTTGCAGCTCGCTAAGCCGGTCACGCACCACCGCACGGCTGAGTTTCGCAAGATATTCGCCGAGTTGCAGACGCTGCTGCAGTACGTTTTTCAAACCAAACAAAACGTCTACACGATCACCGGATCGGGCACGGCGGCGTTTGAGTCGGCGTTTACCAGCACGATTAAGCCGGGATCAAAGGTGCTGAATGTCAGCAACGGCAAGTTCGCCGAGCGATGGGCGAGCTATGCCAAGACCTTTGGCTGTGATCTTAAGGAACTGAATCTGGAATACGGACAACACGCCACCGCCGAGCAGATCGACAAGGAATTGTCGGCAGGGGGCTTTAGTGCGGTCGTGCTGGTCCACAGCGAAACCAGCACCGCATCCACCTGCGATCTGGCGGCGATCGCCAAAGCGGTTCGCAAACACGGCGATGTTTTGTTGATCGTCGATGGTATCACTTCAATCGGCGCGATCCCGTTTAAGTTTGACGATTGGGGCGTCGATGTCGCGATCACCGGCAGCCAGAAAAGCCTGATGCTCCCGCCGGGCCTGGGGTATGTGTGCCTCAGCAAGCGCGCCGAGGCCGCGATGAGCAAAGGCGGGATGACCAACTTCTATTTTGATCTCAAGAAATATCAGAAGAGCATCGCCGACAGCGATACACCCTTCACGCCAGCCAACACCCTGATCGAGGCGCAACTGACCAGCCTGCGGATGATCGAAGAAGAGACGATCGAAGGCGTGTGGAAACGCACCGCCGGTTGTGCTGCGGCGTTTCGTGCCGGGATGAAGGCGTTGGGATTTGAGATTTTCAGTGCCAGCCCCAGCGACTCGGTCACTGCGATCAAATACCCCGCCGGTGTGACCGACAAGGATTTTCGCGGCACGCTTAAAAACGCCCACAACATCCACGTTGCTGGCGGCCAGGGATCGATGGAAGGCAACATTTTCCGCGTCAATCACATGGGCTACAGCGATATCTATGACTGCATCGCGGTGGTGGCCGCCGTTGAACATACGCTCAAGAAACTGGGCAAACCGGTTCAGTTTGGTTTGGGCGTAGGTGCGGCACAGCAGGAATTGTCCAAGCTGTTTTAGGCCAACCGCAAGACAATCGATCGTGCGACGACATGCCTGGCAAGGACACACTCTTTCGTCTGTTAGGCGACTCGCCCGGCGGCGATGTCTTTAACCCGTGGCAGGATCGCGATCCCGATTTTGATCAGACCGATCGCGCTCCGAGAATGCGCCGCGAGAATCTGCGTCACTATCTGGATCAACGTGTCGGATTCGCCAAGTGGGTGTTTGCCGCAGAAGCGGTCGGATTTCGCGGCGGTAA
>JBGSMH010000439.1:0-2910 GCA_041740275.1 Phycisphaerae bacterium | reverse complement strand
CGACCGGCTCAGCATCGGATGGGACGAATCGTAGGTGCTCGGGATACTCTTTCAGATGCTCACTGACCCCATCCAGGATCGGCGACATCTGCACAATCGGCCCGGTGTTTGCGGGTGGCCGATGAAAGATCTTGGTGTTGTTGGGTGCGGCAAAGATCGCGTCGTTCAGGGGGGTGCCGACTTTGCGGGCGTCGATATCAAATGCCGCGACGCATCGGACATCGCCGGCGCGGTATTTTCCGATCAGCGGATGGGCCAGACCCACGGTCGCGTCGTCCCCCGTCGCCTGCGCGTAAAAATGCGACCCTTGCACCAGCGAGCTGGCACAGTTCCCGACACCGGCAATGGCTATTCGTATTCCCATGGTTTTGAAGCACTGCTATGTTAATTGTAGGTTAAGCAGCACTTCGGTGTTTCCTTTGCTTCCTTTAATCGGACTTTCGACCCGATTTCGCACAGTGAATCCGTCGGCCTCAATGCCGTGCAAAACATCGCTAACCACCGATTCTACATGATCTTGTGGCAAAATTCCCTTCCGCAAAAGGGACGGATCGGATTCATAATGGGGCTTGAGGAGTGTGACAATATGTCCGCCGGGCTTGAGCAGCCTTTTCGCACGGGGGAGGATGTGTTTTTGCCGGGTCCAGGCGCAGTCGATGACGACCAGATCGACCTTTTCGGGTAGATCGACATGCATCGCGTTGGTTCGTTCTTTGACGACGACGCGCGGGTCTTTGCGGAGTTTGTATTCCAGCACGCCGTAACCGGTATCGACCGCATAGACGCGCGTCGCGCCGCGTTGCAGCAGGCAATCGGTGAACCCGCCGGTCGAACAACCCAGATCCGCACAGATCAGTCCGCTTACCTCAATCGAAAACGCGGACAGGGCGTGATCCAGTTTCAACCCGCCTCGTGAGACAAAAGTTGCCGAATCCGCCATGGGTTTTCCTACAACACCGATTCGTTGGTCTTGATGCCCACGCCCAGCGGGACCAGTTTCTCGGCCTGTTTCTGCTTGGCGGTGTCGGGATCGACGTAATCGGAGTGACACGACGCCTTTTCTTTGTCCGCTCCGACGCCCTTTTTCACCTTCGATGCCAGTTTGTGAATCTCATCGGGTGACAACACGCCGCGGGCTTGCAGGATCTGTTTCTGCTCGTCTGTCAGTGCCGCCGACTGTTTGGGTTTGTCCCAGGCGTAGGTCTCGTCTTTGCCGGAGAAAAACTCATTGATTTCTTTCGAGATACGGACCGAACACCAGTCATGTCCGCACATGGCACAGAAGTCAGTATCGACATCCAGATCCTCATCGTGATACGCCCGTGCGGTATCGGGATCGAACGACAATTCAAAATGCTTTTCCCAGTTCAGCGCCGCCCGGGCTTTGGTCAGTTCATCATCGCGATCGCGCGTCTGCGGGATGCCCAGCGCGATGTCCGCCGCATGGGCCGCGATCTTGTAGGCGATGCAGCCTTGTTTGACATCATCCTTCTTCGGCAACCCCAGATGCTCCTTGGGCGTGACATAACAGAGCATTGATGCCCCATGCCAGGCCGCGTTGGTCGCTCCGATGCAACTGGTGATGTGGTCATAGCCAGGGAAAATGTCGGTCACGAGCGGGCCGAGCACATAAAACGGCGCACCATGACAGAGCGTGCGCTGCAGTTTCATGTTGTATTCGATCTGATCGAGCGGGACGTGTCCCGGGCCTTCGATCATGACCTGCACGCCGCGTCGCCAGGCGCGTTCGGTCAGTTCTGCCAGCGTGCAGAGCTCTGCCAGTTGGGCGCGATCGGTCGCATCCGCCAGCCCGCCGGGACGAAGCCCATCGCCGATGGAGAATGTGACGTCGTACTGACGCAGGATGTCGCAGATCGCTTCCCAGTGCGTATACATCGGGTTTTGCTGATTGTGATGGATCATCCACTTGGCCAGCAATGACCCGCCGCGACTGACGATGCCAATCAGCCGTTTGCGAACCATCGGCAGATGCTCCTTAAGCACCCCGGCGTGGATGGTGAAATAATCGACGCCTTGTCTCGCTTGATTGTGCAGTTCGGCCTCGATCATGGCCCAATCGAGGTCTTCGATCTTTTTCCCGATGATCATCGAATAGATCGGGACCGTGCCGACCGGTACGCTGGAGTGCGCGATGATCGCGGAGCGGGTCGTGTTCAGATCTCCGCCGGTGGAAAGATCCATCAGCGTGTCGGTTCCGAATTTGAGTGCCCAATCGACTTTTTCCAATTCTTCGTCAATCGAGGATGAGACCGGCGATGCGCCCAGATTGGCGTTGACCTTGGTCTTGCTCGCCCGGCCGATGCACATCGGATCAAGTTTGTGCTGCAAGTGGTGAATGTTCGCCGGGATGACCATCCGCCCGGCGGCCACCTCATCGCGCACCTGTTCGGGTGTCAGATGCGCCTCACGCTCGGCGACGCGTTTCATCTGATCGGTAATGATCCCCAATCGCGCCTTTTCCAGTTGGGTGATCGGCTCGAAGTCTTTGGGATGAATTACATGGCGTTTTGACCCGTCCGACTGGACAAAGGATGTGAATGTCAGGCCCGCACCGGGTGTTTCGGTAGTTCCCACCGTCGTTGACCAACCGTCGGGCAGAAAATCCCAGGCCGTCTTATCGCTGGGTGCGGGCATTCCAGGGGTGTCGGGGCTGCTGTAGGTCAGTGCGCCGGCACTTCCGGGGAGGATGCGTGATGGATTGGCAAACGATCCGGGGTTGGTCGTGGTCGATGCCAGTGACGACGGATTCCCGCCAATATCGGGCAGGGTGTACGGCATGTCGTGGTTGTCGTTGGGACGGATCATGGTCGTCGCTCCTAAGTTCAGAACATCAAACCGGGAGCGACGAAAACGCGGGGCGTATTCGTTCGCTTCCCTACGCCGGTGTCA
>JBGSMH010000438.1:0-3004 GCA_041740275.1 Phycisphaerae bacterium | reverse complement strand
ACGGGGTGTCAGCGGGGGGAGAGAAATGTGCGATTTTGCCTGATTTTACGGCCGACTTTTGAGGGTTTCGGGGATATAGTCAACTGCGCGGAAGACGGCGGGATTACCATCCCCGCCCTGCCTTGGTTTCCATTGAGCCCCGGCGAGGGAATAACCCCGAACCCCGGCCGGAAAGGTAGGAATTGCAACAGTTGCACGCTGGCGCGCAACACTTGAGGGGTGTCGGAATCGTTAAGTCTCGCAACGGCCAGCGGTTACGTTTTTCGTATGGGTCAAAACGGATGCAACAAATGCAACAAGTGAAAAGTAGTAGGCAGTTGGCGGTGGGCAGTGGGCAGGCCGGAGAGACGAGACCGAATCCGATTCCTTACGATCCACGCATCGCCACCAATGCCAAATTGATCTCCGTGCCTCCGTTTCTCCGAGGTGAATTGGTTCTCCCGGCGTCCGCTCGCGTTTGGATCAACCGATGGATAAAATCCATTTCTCGCAGTTCCCCAACAGACGGAGTTTTCATGTCCATTGGCAATGTCTCGATCCTGTTTGTCGCCGCTTTGTTCGTTTGCACGGCGAGTGCCCGGGCGGACGATTTTGTGCCGGGCAAAACGCTGGTCGATGATATCAAGGCGATCAAGGTCGAGTTGACACCGGACTATCTCAAGACCCGACCCCGACTCCTGTACACTCCGGCAGACAAGGAGGCCCTGACCAAAAAGACCACCGATCAACCCGCGCTGTGGAAGGCGGTTCTGGCATCGAGTTCGCGACTCCGGACCACCCCCGAAACGATCGCCGATGGCAAGACCTATTACCGAATCGAAGGTGTGCAGTCGGCGGCGCTCGACGCGTTCATCACGGGTAACGAAGTTGCGAAAAAGCGAGCCACTGAATCCATGCTCGCCCACGTCGCTGAACCGATTTGGGGAACGGACTATCGGCCCAATCTTGATCTGGTCGCCTCGTGGTATCTGTACCACATCTCCATCGCCTACGATTCGCTCTACAACGATCTGGCCGAAGCCGACCGAACGAAGATCCGCGACGGATTGATCGCGCATGCCAAAGCGATTTTTGATGAGTTCGATCCTGCCAAGGGCGCGAAGCTTCGCTATGACCAGAATCACACCTACATCCCCGCCGTCGCGATGGTGACGGCGGCATTGGCGTTACAGGGCGAGACGCCCGATGCCGAAGAATGGCTTAAACGCGGCGTGGCGATCATGAACCGCTGCCGGTTCGCATTGGGCAACGATGGTTATTACTACGAAGGCGTCGGGTATTGGACGTACGCGTTGCACTGGCACGTTCGCTATGCCGATTTGATGTCCCGCGCGACGGGCCAGAAGCTCGCGACTTTGCCTGCGCTGGCGCAGACCTGGCGATACGGTTTGCACCTGTCCCTGCCTGGCAATCCCGGCAACTTTGACATCGGCGACAGCGGGCGATGGGAAGGCGATGCCCGTCCGGCGATGCGCATCAACAATCACGCGATGCTGTGGGGCCTAGCCGGAATGCTCGACAGCCCGCAGAGCATGATGGTCGGCGATCTTTACCAGACGCGCAATCCCGAGCGCGACTACCCCGCGGCAGCGTTTTTGTGGCATTCCTCGGTCAAACCCGCGACGCTCGCCGAGCAGGCGCCCTACCAACACTTTGCCGATCATGACGTCCTGACCTGGCGATCGGGCTGGGACGAAGATGCGACGTGTCTGTGGTTCCGCGCTGGTCCACCCGTCGGTCACGCCGCCTCAGACAAGCTGACACAGATGACGGACTGGACGATCAATGCCGGGCATGTGCATCCGGACATTGGTGCGTTTCTGCTCTACGCGAAGAAGTCTTATCTGGCGGTCACGACGGGATACACCGCCGAGAAATGGACGAAGGACCACAACACGCTGCTGGTGGATGGGCTCGGACAGGGGGTGGACGGCTCGTACTGGAACGAGCGTGGCGTTCCCTACGATCAACTCAACGCCACCAAGATCGAGCAAGTGTACACGTCGGCGGATTACGCCTACGCCAACGGCTCAATCGGCAGTGCCTATGCCCGTCAGGTCGCCGGGGTGCAACTGAACCGACGGCTATTGATCACCAAGCGCTATCTGCTGTTGATCGATGACCTGAAATCGGATGAGCCTCGCGCCCTGACCTGGCTGTGCCACGCCAGCGCGCCGTTTAAGCTTGTGGATGGAAATCAGATCGCCACGCTCCCGGCCGCCCGGTTGGCGGTGATCCAACTGACCGAAGGCGAATGCGATGTGAAATCCGAGCCGACGGTCGTGATCGCCGGAACCAAGCCCGGCGTCGGCACGCCGACGCAGCGGGCGCATCACCTTTCGATCACGCCCAAAGCCAAATCCGCCAGCGCTCGAATGGTCAATCTGCTGGTGCCGCTCGATCTGGATCAACCGGCGCCGAAGGTCGAATCATCCGAATTGAAGGACGACACCGCTAACATCGTACTCGTGTGGGCCGATGGCAAACGCGAATCGATCAAGCTGGATTTGAACTGGAAGAAAACACAGCAAGTGACCGAACCGGCGGTGATAGAACTGAAGTGATTGGGCGAATGCTTAACGCACCAACGTGATCGTCCCACCGATGCGGGTGATGGTGACTGTTGTGACGCCGGAGTTGTTGTACCAACCGTACGGGTCCATCGAGCCCATGTATAGCCGGGTTGCGCCAGCGGGAACAGCGATGGTCTGTTGCTGGCCGTTCGCCTGACCGTCGCCGATGTAAAAGGTCTGCTTGAGTTCGGGCGATAGCGTGCTGTAGTTGCGCGATGTGGTGCTGGAAAAATCCAGTTCACTGGGCGCGGCGGTTTGCGTGGGGTTGTCGTCAGAGAGGAACACACCAATCAGGCTGTTGAGCGGAGCGCGGATGTTGGATTTTCCGCCGAGATTGTTGGTCTCGTTTCGCTGCATTGATCCGGTGTTTCCATCCGGTGTGTTTCCACCAGAGGCGGTGTTGCTGAGTTTGCCGGTGGCTTCGATGGCAA
>JBGSMH010000437.1:0-6944 GCA_041740275.1 Phycisphaerae bacterium | reverse complement strand
CGCAAATCGGTGCTGGAAACGCTTCTGCCGCGACTGACGAAGTTGAAGGACCGGTGGCGGCTGGATGAGAAGTTTCTGGTCGTTCGCGGGCAGATCCGCACCTACAAGATTCACCTGGGTTCAGGCAACATCCTGATGGAGCCCAACGATCAGTACCTGTGCATCGTGCCCGACCGCTCGACCCGGGTCACCGGTGATGGGACGATCTTCCTGCCGTTCGAAGGCGATTCGACGTTGTCGATCATCCTCAGCAAGGCGTTTTTGCTGGCGGAGGATGACAAGATCAAGGACCCGACGATCACGCGGCAGATCAAGTGATGGCCAAGGCTGAATAATTCTATTCAGAAACAAAGACCCCGCCCACGGATTGTGATCCGTGGGCGGGCTGGTTTTGAAACAGGAATTGGAGCGTTACCTTGCCAGTCTCGGGAACTGCCCTGCTACTGGAGCAAACGCAGGGCGGACTGAGGGGCCGCGTTGGCCTGTGCCAGCACCGACTGAGCGGCCTGGGACAAGATCTGCGCCCGCGTAAGGTTCGCCGTTTCTTCGGCGAAGTCTGTATCGCGGATCGCGGATTCGGAAGCCGACACGTTCTCAAGAGCGACGCCAAGGTTATTGATCGTCGAGCCGAGCGTGAACTTCTGGAACGCACCGAGACGACCGCGAAGCTGGGCGACCTGCTTGATGGCAGAATCGACGATCTTCTGGGCGTCGTTGAGGCTGTCGCCGGTGATGGCGTTGTCGCCGCCGGACTTCAGCGAGTCAAGATAGCCGACGGACTTGGTGCCGAGGCTACCGGTGGTGACCGCGGCGATACCCAGCGAGGCCTTGTCGGCTTCGCGGACCTTGGAGCCGAGCGAGAACGTCGCCCCGCCACCGGTGACGCTGAACGTCGATTGTCCGGGGACGTTAAACGCGTTCGCCAGCTTCAGTTCGACATCGAGCGTTCCGCTGCGGAAGCTGACATCCAACCCGTTGGCGGTGGCGCTGGAACCGTTGATCAGCACTTCGGCGTCCTGTCCGTCATCCTTCTGGGTGTCGGTCGCGAACGTGCCTGAAAGGCTCTTGACGCTGACGAACTGTGCCGAGCCGTACTCGGTGGAGTTGAACGACACCCCGCCGCCGCCGCTGGTCGCGGAGACGCCGGTTACGTCCTTCAATGCATTGACCGCCGCGATGATGTTCGCGTTGGTGGTGCCCGAAGCGAAGCTGAGCTGTTCGGTGCCGAGATTACCAGCGATTTCGATGGTAACCGCGTCGGTGGTGGTCCCGGCGGTGTAGTTGACGTTGGCGGTCTGGCCGCTGGTGACAACCTGCACGGTGACGTCCAGGCTATCGGCGGTGCCGAGCTTGGCAGCGTTGATGCGAAGATCGTTGACTGCGGTGCTGGCCACACCACTGGTGGTGTAGTCCAACGAGCCGTTCAACAGCTTCTTGCCCTGGAACGAGGTCGTTCCGGCGATGCGGTTGACGGTGGAGAGAATCGAGTCAACCTGAAGCTGGTTGGCGTCAATTTCTTCCTGCGACAGACCGCCGGTGTTGGCGGCTTCGCCAACCAGCGACTGAAGTTCGGTCAGCAGATTGCTGATTTCCGACAAACCACCCTCGGCGGTACCGATGATGTTGCTGGCGCGTTCGGCGTTATCAATCGCCTGACCGATGCCCGCTTTTTCAGCGCGGAGGTTTTCCGACGCGATCAGACCAGCCGGGTTATCCGCACCCTTGTTGATCTTCAAACCGGTGCTGAGCCTCTCCAGGCTCTGATTTAGGACGTTGTTGTTTTTGGTGAGCACGCGCTGAGAAATCAGCGAGGTCACGTTGGTGTTAATTCTGCTCATTTGTCTTTCCTTAGACGTTTTCTGGCATGCCATCGCCCGGAGCGTTCAGGATCTGCGGTCCCGAAAAAGTTATACGTTCGGCGATACTGGCGTTTACTCCCTTATGATTCGATCACCCGGGCGAAGGGATATCCCATGGCGATACTCCATTGACTCATTTCTGATAAAGCTCCATGAGCCTCCTTTCCTGTTTTCAAAACCATCCCCAGGCGACGCGGCCTGGGGCGTTGTGTCCGAACGCTCTGACCTGACACTCGTGCCTCAGATCAAATCAATCGGACCGTCTTTCAATCGACTTACGCCATGGGGGCACTTTAGATGTGTTATTCACTACAAACCGCAACGCGTTATCGGCCTGTGACCGCTAATCACCCCAATGAACGAAGTAAATCCGCGATTCATCGACACTCGCCACTCTTATCGGACAGGCGCAAAAAGTGCGCCGCAACGTCCGTTGTTATCGTCCGCTTTCATGAATCGTTATCACGAGTAATCTCTATGACATGCTGGGAAAGACGTTCGACCTTCTAGGGCAACAACTCGCCGGCGGTTTGCACCCAGGCGGGCAACTGGTGGTGTGGCATCGCGGTCATTGGGTGATCGATCACGCCTGCGGGAACGCGCGCCCCGATGTCCCGATGCGCAGCAGCACGCGCATGCTATGGATGAGCGCCGGCAAACCCATCACCGCCGTTGCGATCATGCAGCAGATCGAGCGTGGCAAAACGACGCTCGACACACGCGTCGGCGAGGTGCTGCCGACGTTTTCACGAGACGGGAAGGAGCCGATCACGATCCGGCATCTGTTGACGCACACTGCGGGGTTTCGCGGGCCGCTCAACAGCTTCGCCGAAGGACCATGGGAAGCGATCATCGATCGGTGTTGTCGGCTGCGACAGGAACCGAACTGGTCGCCGGGGGAGAAGGCCGGTTATCACGTCGCCTCAAGCTGGTTCATCCTCGGCGAGTTGGTGCGAACCCTCGATGGAAGAACGCTCGGTCAATACGTTCGCGACGAAGTATTCGCGCCGGTTGGTGCCGACGATTGCTGGATCGGCATGCCTGAATCGCTGGCAAGCAAGAATGACGCGCTAGTCGAACCTGATTTTGCCGGCAATCGCATCGTCGATGCCTGGACGATCCCCCGCCCACCTGCCAACGCGCGCGGGCCGATCAGCGGGCTGGCGAAGGTGTATGTGTCACTGCTGCAAAACGATGGCAAATTGCTGAGGGCCGACACCCTGCAGTCGATGATCACCCGACAGCGTGTGGGGATGTTTGATGAGACGTTCAAACAAACCCTCGACTGGGGTTTAGGGTTCAAGCTCGATTCCAAACGCTACGGCCAGCCCGAATCCTACGGCTACGGACCACACGCGTCCGACGCCACCTTTGGCCACTCAGGGAATCAATGTGCCTGCGCCTTTGCCGACCCGGCGCACAAATTGGTGGTCGCATGGTGCGTCAACGGCATGCCCGGTGAAATCGCCCATCAGCAACGCCAGAACGCCATCAATGCCGCCGTGTATGAGGATTTAGGCTTGCATCCGTAAGTAACCCCGGCGAATAATGGGTGATCTGTTGGATTGATCAATAAACCATGCCTACCAGCACCGTCGAGAACTACATCAAATCACTTTACGTCGAGCAGCAGCGCGCGCCTGATCGCCTGGTGGCGCTGGGTCGGCTGGCAACGACCATGGGCGTCGTGCCGGGAACCGTCACAACGATGGTGCGAACACTGGCGGACGCGGGGCTGGTCAAATATGAACCGAGAGTCGGCGTGGAACTCACCGCCGCCGGGGAAAAGCTGGCGTTGCATGTTCTGCGAAGGCATCGGCTGGTGGAGTTGTTTCTGGTTGAGGTGCTGAAGTTCGATTGGTCGGAAGTTCACGAAGAGGCCGAAGAACTGGAGCATGCCATGAGCGACAAACTCATGGAGAAGATGGACGAGTACCTCGGCCGCCCGACGGTCGACCCGCACGGCGACCCGATCCCGTCCGCCAGCGGACAAATCGAATCGCAGGACGCCACCGCGTTATCACAAAAACAGACCGGTTCACGCGTACAGATCGCACGGATCGACAATCAGGACCCGGCCTTCCTCAAATATGCAGATGACAACGGGTTGCGTCCCGGCGCCGAGTTGACGATCATCACCGCCGACGCGGTATCGGGCGCGATGACGGTACGGACGCGGGACGACAAGCTCGTCGCGCTCGGCTTCGTCGCCGCCGACGCGATATTGGTCGGCCACGTGTGATGTCCGTACAATCGCGGGCATGTCGCACTGCAAGGTCGTCTTCGTCGGGGCCGGGTCGTATGTCTTCGGGCCAGCACCGATTCGTGACCTGCTGGATCGACACAAGCTGCAAGATCTGGAACTGGCGCTGGTTGACCCCAATCCGCAGATGCTGCAATTGATGGCCGGGGTCGCAGAGGCGACGGCCCGCAAGCATCAGGTGAAGGCAAAGATCACCACGCATACCACTGCATCAGACGCGCTACCGGGTGCGGATTTTGTCATCTGTGCGGTCGCGATCGAACAACGAAAGCGATTCGCCATCGACTTGTCGATCATCGAGCGCCACGCCGCCGGACACTTGATCAGCGAGTTCGGGGGCATCTTTGGACTCAGCAGTTCACTTCGACAGATCGCGACGATTCGCAACCTGTGCGATGCGATGCGTCAGCATTGTCCGGGTGCATGGCTATTGGATGTTGCCAATCCCCTGCCGCGCGTGTGTCAGGCGGCACACGAATCGGGCATTCGCACCGCTGGGTTTTGCTCGGCGTCACTCAGCAGCTACCAGATGATCTGGAAAATCCTCCACGGTCAGGATCTGCCCTATCCCTTTGAACCGGCGATCAACCAGTTGCGTCTGACGATCGCGGGGCTGAACCATCACACATTTGTGATCGATATTCGCGACCCGCACGGAAATGACTTGCGCCCCCAAGTTCTGCAACGACTGGCTGCCGGTGCGACATCCGGCAATCGACGCGCCGAGCAGATGCTTCGCGATCACGGTGCGATGCTGGCGGTACAGGATGGTCATACGCACGACTTCTTTGCCCCTTCGGCGATCTCACGGCCACTGGATCACATCAGCCACGGTGACGAAACCGAGCGACAAAAGCGTCTGCGGTTGCTGGCAGATATCGGTGCGGGCCTGGCCGATCCGACGGCGTGTTTTGAGCCGCAGGCGTGGGAATTTCCCGGCGACTTTGTCGCCTCGATCGCCTACGGCAAATCGGTGCGATTCCATAGCCTCAATCTGATCAACGACGGACAAATCCCGCAGTTGCCCGGTCATGTATTTGTCGAAACCGCCGCCACTGGAGCCGACGGCACGGTACAACCGGATCGAGTCGATCTGCCCCGCGAACTCGTGCCGTATTGCCTCCGCACCGCGGCATTAACGGACATGATCGTGCAGGCCGGTCTGCGGAGGCGGCGGGCGCTGATCTATGGCGCAATCGAACTCGATCCGACCATCATCGACAAATCGGCGGCGCGACACGCGATCGAGGCGTGTCTGGAGGCGCATCAGGATTTGATCGGAAAGTTCGCTTGAAGCGCGCGGGCTTGCTCCAGGAACAGGATCGAATCCGCGTTTAAGTCTTGAAACCCTTGCGCCGCTGCCGCGAATATCGCGCCAGGGCGTCTTCGATCACCGGATAAGCGGCGTTGGCGCTTTGGATCTCTTCGACCTCCACCTGTTTGCCTTCCAGGTGTTTGTAGTCGAGGAAAAAGCGTCGCAACATCATCAGCCGGTGCGGGGGCATTTCGCTGGCCTCGCGGTAGCTGTTGTATTCCGGGTCTTCGGTCGCGATGGCGATGATCTTGTGGTCCTTTTTGCCCCCGTCGATCATCGTCATCAACCCGATCGTGCGGGCGTGCATCAGCGTTAGCGGGACGACCGTCTCCTGACAAAACACCAGCACGTCCATCGGGTCGTCATCCTCGGCCAGCGTTTGGGGGATAAACCCATAGTTGGCGGGGTAGAAGACGGCGCTAAAGAGTACGCGATCGAGCTTGATCAGCCCGGACGCCTTGTCCAGTTCATATTTAACGCTCGACCCGAACGGGATTTCGATCACCGCCTGAAACTCCTGCGGGATGTCCTCGCCCGGCGTCACGTCGTGCCACGGATGTATCATAATGCCTTCCCGGCCTGCGAAATTGTGCCTCGTAACCTCAAACCCTATCGGCGTAAGCGCCGGGGGACTTTGCCACCGACCTAAGGCAAATTAAACCACAAAGTCGGCGCAAAGTGTGCCAGTATTTGCCGATCCATGACTATAGGACGTCAGGGGGTGATGCGCGATCGCGACTACAAAATAATCGATCCGCCGTCGCGGAGGGTCTGGCGAAGTTGGGGGATGTCGATCGTTCGCACGTCGCTGGTGCTTCGCATCGCCAGTACGCTTGCGACCCCGGCGGCCTCGCCGGTCTGGTTCAAGTTCACCATCACCCGAATCGCACCGTTCGCCAGCGGGTCGGCGTCGATCATCCGCCCGGCGATCAACAGGTTGGGGAACTTTTCGGGCAGCATCGATCGGTAGGGGATTTGATAAAAAGTCGGATCGGTTTCGGTCTTCTCGCGCCATCGGCTCTTGACGCCAGGCAGGCCGGGCCCGCCGTAGGTCTGCGTGCCATCGAGATACTGAAGCGTAATGCCCGGTTTGTCCTGATGATGGACATCCACGCGATACGAGCCGTTGGCGATCGCGTCATCGAATCGCTTTCCATACAGAACGTCGTCGCCTGTGAGTTGATACCTGCAATGAACATGGCGGCTTTCGCGCAAGCCGATCCGGGCCGGCAAGCCTGCGAGCGTGACCGACGATTGCGGGGCGTGTTTGCGGAGGATATCCATGATCGCCCGGACCTGTCGGCGGCCTTCGATTTCGCTGCGGGTCAGTTCATCGGCAACCGATGGGTCCAGCCCAATAACGCGTGTGGCGGCGAGCATGTAGAGCGGTGTCTCCGGAACCTGCGCGCCCCAGGCAAAGCCGCGCGGCATGTTGAACTCCGCACCATGGTCGCCGATCAGCGATCCGATGTTGGCCGGTTTGATCGAGTCAAAATTGCTCAGCATG
>JBGSMH010000436.1:0-5260 GCA_041740275.1 Phycisphaerae bacterium | reverse complement strand
GGCCGATGCGCTGGTCGTCGAGACGATGAGTGACACCAATGAGGTTTCGCTGGCGATCCGAGCGGCCAGGTCGGTATGTGATCTGCCGGTGATCGCGACCTACGCGTTCAGTCGCGCCGCCGACGGGACGTTTCGGACGATGATGGGCACGACAGTCGCCGACGCGATGACCGCAGCGATCGAGGCCGGTGCGAGCGTCGTCGGGGCCAACTGCGGGACGAGTTTGTCCCTGCCCGACTATGCCGACCTCGCCCGTGCCGTCATGGAAGCGGCGGGGCAGACGCCGGTCATCATCCAGCCCAATGCCGGTTCGCCCAAGCTGATCGACGGCAACTACACCTACGACGCCACGCCGCAGGCGATGGCAGAACTCGCCCAGGAACTACATCGTGCCGGTGTCCGAATTGTTGGCGGGTGCTGCGGCACGACGCCCGCACACATCAAAGCGATGGCGGCCTCAATCCCACGCAACGGAGTCTGACGTACCATGAAACGGCAACACTATCTCGATCTCTCTTCCCGCGGAATGCGCATGCCGATCGGCAGCGATCTGACGCTGCGATCCAAGCCTGATCATGATGCGATTCTGCTCGATTCGCGTCGGCTGGGCGCTGTATTGGCAGAAACGGCGGCCAGGTACGGCTCGCCCCTGGCGTTTCCGGTCATGGACCTGACGCTCGAAAAGGCCGCGATGCTGTCGCTGCTGGGCATCGCCGAAAGTGCCGACACGTTTCACTTCAGTGCGTTTCCGGATGATGCGACGTTTGATCGGCTGCTGGATCAGCTCGCCAAGTCCGCTCTCCCGGCCCGCATGAAAGCTAACGCCGGTGCGATCACCTATGTAAAGAAAGAAACCCAACTGACGCCCATTGGCATGTCGATCGGGCCGTTTAGCCTGATGACCAAGCTGCTGGCCGACCCGATCACCCCGGTTTACTCCGCCGGGATGGGCATGTCCGCAGAAGACGACGAAGAAGTGATGATGATCGAGCGTGTGCTGGAGATGAGCACGCGGATGACGCTGGCGTCGATTAAGTCGCAGATCGACGCCGGTGCCAGCGCGATTTTCGTCGCCGAACCCGCCGCCAGCAGTGCATTCTTTTCACCCAAGCAACTTGAGGCCGGGGCCGACATCTTCCAACGATACGCCATCAACGCCAACAAGCGCGTCAAAGCCCTGCTCGACCAGCACGGCGTCGATCTGATCTTCCATTGCTGCGGCGAACTCGTCCCCGACATGGTTCGCGGGTTCGGCTCGCTCGATCCGGTCATCCTGTCCCTGGGCAGCAGCCGAAAAATGTGGGAAGACGCCGCACTCGTGCCCGCCAATGTGGTGATGTACGGCAACCTGCCGAGCAAAAAGTTCTACTCCGACGATGTCATCACGACGACACAGGTACGCGATATGTCGCGCGATCTGCTCAAACAGATGCAATCGACGCACCACCCCTTCATCCTCGGCACCGAATGCGACGTGCTCAGCGTCCCCGGCTGCGAGCATACGATCATGACCAAGGTCGACGCGATGATGTCGGCATAGGTTCTGTTACGATGCTGGGGCTTTGCCCAGATCACTACCCATACATTCGGCTACGACGCTTGCGATCACGCCGCAGATCGTCGCCGGTGCTTTGATTGATGCGCTGTACGTTCATATCCCGTTTTGTTTTCATAAGTGCCATTACTGCGATTTTTATTCAATCACCCGGCAAACGCCGGAGCGGATGGATGCGTTCGTCGATCTGCTGTTGGCCGAGGCGAAACTGTGGACGTTTGATCGTCGAGACCTAACGCCGCGTACGATCTTTTTCGGGGGTGGAACGCCCTCTCTATTGCCGGCGGCGTCGATGCAGCGGCTGATCGTCGGCCTGAAGGATCGATTTGACCTGTCCCAATTAGAGGAATGGACAATCGAAATCAACCCCGCGACCGCCGACCTCGATTATCTGAAAATGCTGCGTGCCGAGGGGGTTGATCGGCTGAGTTTCGGTGCTCAATCGTTTGATAGAGATGAGCTGAAGACGTTGGAGCGTCACCATGACCCGGCGGACGTCGAAAACAGCATCGCGATGGCGAGGCAAGCGGGTTTTCAGCGGCTCAACGTCGATCTGATCTATGCGATTCCGAATCAAACGCTGGAAAGCTGGCGACGATCGCTCGATCGGGCTTTGTTGCTACAGATCGATCATCTGTCGTGTTATGGATTGACCTATGAATCGAACACGCCGATGACGGTGCGCAAGCGGCTGGGGCAGTTCACGCCGTCTACGGATGAATTGGAATTGCAGATGTACAAGCAGGCCCGCGACTCGCTGGCAGCGGCAGGGATCGAGTGGTACGAGATCAGCAACTACGCCCGAGCGGGCCAGGAATGCCGTCACAACCTGATCTACTGGACCGGCGGAAACTATATCGGGCTTGGTCCGAGTGCGGCATCGCATGTCGATGGCCACCGGTTCAAGAACCTGCCGCACCTTCGGGAATGGGAGCAGGCGGTGCCCACAGGTCAATTGCCGGTGGTCGAGCACGAATTGTTGTCGCCCGGCCAGCGCATCAGCGAGCGAATCCTCCTCCAATTACGCCTACGGTGTGGTATTGATCTGAATACGCTGGAGATCGACGCCGATGAACGTGCGGCGTGGGTGGAAAGAATCACGCCCCTTGCCCGAAAACGCCTGATCTCGATTACCCCCACGCACGTTCATCTGCTGGATGCAGGCCTTGCGGTCGCCGACGCGGTTGCACTGGAACTCGCCGGCTCGTTCTAGACCCATTCTCCAATCCGTATTGGCGAAGCTGCACTTCCCTAAGGTGTGGCGATACGCCACGGCGATTGAAGTTATCCAGCTCCCCCATGGTGACGACATGTAGTTAGACCGAAATGAATATGAATACGATTCTTGATTATCGCGTCGATGTTGTGCTCTTCATCGTGGTGAGCATGATCGGCATTCTGTTTGCCCGGCATCGGATGCTTCGGAACCTGCACCGAACGCCCCGCCGAGTGGTTGTCGCATTTTTCATTACGTTAATTGCCACAACGGTTCTGGCAGTAATCACGGGGGAAATGGAGCGGAGTCAGTTGATTCGCATGGTATCTGGGCTGGCACCCACCTATGCGATGGAACTAGACGCCATGGGGTTGCAGAAGATCACGCCCGATACGCCGGCGGATGACCCGCTTTACTTGTCGCTGATCGAGAAACAGAAAACGTGGCTTTCGCTTAATCCCGCGATTGCCGACATCTATACGGTCTGCCAGCGACCCGACGGGTCGATCATTCTCATGGTCGATAGCGAAACCGACTACAACCGCGATGGGGTCTTTGGGGACGATCGCGAAGCCCGCACCGATATCGCTACAGTTTACGAAAGCGAAGAGGGTACGCTGGCCAAAGACTTCCAGAGCGGCGAGTCGATCTTTAATCCGCTGATCGAAACCGACGCATGGGGAACCTGGGTTTCGGCGATGGAGCCCCTTCGCGACGCGAACGGGCAGGTCTACGCCTACTTAGGCATCGACTTCCCTGCCGAAAAATGGGTCAGAGCGATTCTGTTCGCCCGGGCGTCGGTCCTGCTCCTCGGCGGTTTCGTGATCGCGATTCTGTTGGTTTTCAGCACGATGGCCTACCAGTTGAAATCCGAAGTCCAGCGCCGGTGCGAAAGCGAAGAGGCAGTGCTGGCCTCCGAGGCACGGCTGCGACTGATCGTCGATAATGAACCCGAATGCGTGATGGTCCTGAGTCGCACCGGCCAGATCATGGAGATCAATCCTGCGGGTCTTCGGGCGCTGGGAACGGACGGGTCTAAATGGCCGTGCGTGATCCGTCCCGTGTCCGATTGTGCGGCGACCGATCCGCCTGAGGGCTTTTAGAACCAGATCGTGCGAAATCACGCACGGGCATTTAGTCCAGTCGGGCGAAGCGTCTTAGACTACGTTTCAGCGAACCATTCGATCGCCCTGAAGCAGCATCTCGACCAAGTTCTAGCCGGCAATAGCGCGGTCATGGAGTTGGAGATGGCCGACGCGGGAGGCAAATCGCACACGCTCTGGATGGAAACACATTCAGTTCCGCTTCGAGACGCGATGGGCACGGTGACGTCCATGCTATCGGTGGCGCGTGACGTTGGTGCGCGAAAACAAGCAGAAAGAGATCGCGAGCAACTGCACGGGCAATTGCTCATCGCAAGCCGACAGGCGGGCATGGCGGAGATCGCGACCAGTGTGCTGCACAACGTCGGCAATGTTCTCAACAGCGTCAACGTGTCAGCCAAGATCATTCGTGATCGGGCTCGCTCGAGTCGCCAGACGGGGCTGTTGAAAGCCTCCGAGATGATTCGCGCCAACGCCGACGACCTGGTTCACCTTTTCACCCAGGACCCACGCGGTAAACAACTGCCCGAATACCTCCATCAATTGTCCGTCACGCTGCAAACAGAGCGCGAGCAAATCGAATCCGAAGTCACCCAACTGCTCAGCGGTGTCGAGCACATTATCGAGATTGTGCGGCTGCAACAGACTTGCGCCAGCAACAGCACACTTCGCGTCAAGATCAATCCAGTTCAGATCATGGAGGAAGCCGTCCGCGTCAATCTGATCGCGATGGATCGTCACCACATCACCGTCCACAGTGAGTTTCAGGATACGGGAACGCTTCTCCTGGATCAGCACAAGATATTGCAGGTGCTGGTCAATCTACTTGCCAACGCGAAACAAGCCCTGAGCGGCGTACAGACGCAGAACCGGCAGATATGGCTGAGCGTCGGGCTAGACCCCAGCGGGGAACGCATCATCTTTGCTGTGCGCGACAACGGGTGTGGTATTTCACCTGAGAATCTCCCTTGCGTCTTCCGTCAGGGCTTTACCACGCGAGCCGAAGGCCACGGATTCGGCCTTCATTCGGCAATAAACGCCGCGACGGAAATGGGTGGTGCCCTTACCGCCCACAGCGCGGGCATGGGTCAGGGTGCGACATTTACGCTTTCAATACCGGCGACACGCGTACAGATCAGGGATGCCGCATGAACATGGACGTAAACAATAGGCTGATTGTCATAGACGACAATCCCGACATTCATCGCGATTTCCGCAAGATCCTCGGCGGCATCGCGCCGGCGGCCAATACGCCGACGCTGGATAGCCTCGAAGATCACATCTTCGGCGAACCCATCTCGACTTTTGCCTCGAAGGCGGCCTTTGACTTGACGCACTGCTATCGGGGAGAAGAGGGCTGCAACACCATCCGCGACGCCAACGCCG
>JBGSMH010000435.1:0-5899 GCA_041740275.1 Phycisphaerae bacterium | reverse complement strand
GGCACAAGCGGCGACAGGTCGGTTGGTCTCCGTGCTCTTCCACTGCGACAATTTGCCGCGCGGGGGCGTCTTCTCGGATGACAATCAGCACGTTCCGCTCAATCCCGATTACGCTTTCGATACCTTCGTCACCGGTCCCTGCAATCGTTTGCCGCACGCGGCGTCGGTTGCGGTCTCAGAACAGCCCGGAAAGGCCTACAACCCGCTGTTTATTCATGGCGGTGTGGGGCTCGGAAAAACACACCTGCTGCAAGCGACGTGCCAGAAACTGCTTGAGAGCAACCCCGACGCGACCATCCTCTACCTCTCCTGCGACTCTTTCATCAACCAATTCATGGCGGCGGTTGAAAGAGGGCAGATGAGCGAGTTTCGGTATCGCTATCGCCAGGTCGATGTATTGGTGATCGACGATATCCACTTCCTCGGCGGGCGCGATCGCTCGCAGGAAGAGTTTTTTCACACCTTCAACACGCTCTATCAGCAGCACAAGCAGATCATCCTCAGCGCCGACTGCCCGCCGAGCGAAATCCCGGAGTTGGAGGACCGTCTGGTCAGCCGATTTAACTGGGGTTTGGTTGCGCGGGTCGACAAGCCCTGCTATGAGACACGTGTCGCGATCCTGCGTCGCAAAGCCCGGCTTCGGGCGGTCGAAATCTCCGACGAAGTGCTCTGCTACGTCGCGGCCAAGATCGAAAATAACACACGCGAGTTGGAAGGCGCGATCACCAAGTTGCAGGGCATGAGCATGATCAATAAGGGGCTAATTGACCTCGATCTTGCCAAGGCCGCACTCGGCGACACCGAAGCACCCGAGCAGAAACGCATCACGATTCAACAGATTCTCGATGCCGTTACGCAGTTTTACAGCGTGCGATTGTCGGATTTGCAGAGCAAGAAGCGGAATCAATCGATCGCGTTCCCCCGTCAGGTCTGCATGTATCTGGCCCGCAAACACACGCGATACAGCCTTGAAGAGATCGGCGGGTATTTCGGAGGACGCGATCACACCACCGTGCTGCACGCGGTTCGCACCGTCGGGGCAGACATGATCAACGATCGCGACGTCGCCAAGCAGATCGAACAGATCGATCTGGGACTGACCAAAGATTAAAGGCCTGATTTTTGGTCGATCAGACCAGCTTGGCAACGCGAATCACCGCTTCGTCGATGTCGAGGTTCGTCACATCCAGCTCAGCAGTCATCACTTCCCGATAGAGCGGTTCGCGCTCGACCAGCAGTGAGCGCACTTCTTCGATACTGCCCCCCAGCCTCGTCAATGCCGGCCGGGATTCGGCGGTTGTGGGATCGGATTCGATTCGCTTCAGCAGCACTTCCGGGTCACAACGTAGATAAATCCGACTCAGCTTGCTGGATTTGATCGCGTCCCGGTTGGCATCGCGCAGGATGATCCCCCCGCCGCAACTGATCACGTCGGTCTCGCGTTTGATTACGTCGAGCAGGACCGATGTTTCAAGATCGCGAAACGCCGATTCGCCAGAAGTTTGAAAGATTTCCTTGATCGATTTGCCCGCGCGTAGCACGATTTGCTCGTCAATATCGACAAAATCGCACCAAAGCCGATCCGCCAGCTTGCGGCCGACGCTCGTTTTCCCACTGCCGCGATATCCCAGGAGAAGCACACCCATGTTCCAGGCGATTGTCCCCACGTCAGAACAACTATCAAGCGCCGCTCCTTGCAGTATATATTCCAGAACGGATAATCCCGCCGTGGTCGAACACTGGCTTACCCTTTCCATGACCGATGGCATTGGCCCGATCCTCAGCGCACGGATCGTTGAAAAAGCGGGATCGGTTGAGGCGGCGTGCGAAGCGTCGGTTGCACTCTTGCGAAACGTTGAAGGCATCGGCGTCGCCAAGGCATCCAAGATCGCCGACGCCATCAAAATCGCAGCAAAAAAAGCACCCGCGGAGATCGAGCGGGCACGGCAAAAGGGGATCGATTTTCTCACGCCCGACGACGAGGCCTATCCGCACCTGCTGCGGTCCATCCCTGATCCGCCTTTGGTGTTGTATGTGATGGGAAAGCTGGAGCCGCGCGACCTCAACGCGATCGCGATCGTTGGATCGCGTAAGTGCAGCCAGTACGGACGTGAGCAGGCCGAGCGGTTCGCGGCGTTGTTGGCAGGATCTGGGTTCACCATTCTCAGTGGCGGAGCACGCGGGGTGGATTCGGCATCGCATCGGGGCGCACTGTCTGCCACCAACGGGCGGACCATCGCAGTGGTCGGAAGCGGGATCGACGTGCCCTATCCACCAGAAAACCTCGACCTTTTTCGTCAAATCAGCCAGCGCGGTGCGGTCTTGAGCGAATACCCGCTGGGCACTCCCCCACTGGCGGAAAACTTCCCCCGCCGCAACCGCATCGTCAGCGGCATGTCACGCGGCGTACTGGTGATCGAGGCCGATGAGCGATCCGGTGCGTTGATCACCGCACGACAGGCCGCCGATGAACACAATCGCGTGGTGATGGCGATCCCAGGTCGCGTCGACAATCCTCAGTCGGCAGGCCCGCACAAACTGATCCGGCAGGGCGCAACCTTAGTGACGCGCATCGACCACATCATCGAGGCCGTCGGTTCGCTCGATGCGTCGATCCCGGATATGCCGTTGTTTGAAGCGGTCGAAGAGCGCCCCACAGTGCAGCCGCCGCGCGGGAATCTATCGAATGATCAACAACGCATCGTTGAGCAGTTGACAGTCGATCCGCAGGATGTCGATACGATCAGCGAATCCAGCGGCCTGGAAGTGTCGATCGTGCTGCGCGAACTGATGATGCTGACGCTCAAAGGCCGCGCCAGACGCGTCAATGGGCAGCAGTATGTGAGAGTGGGATAGCCAAGCCACGTCAAAATGGGTTCGGTGGCAACAAAAAACCCCGCCGTCCAATGAAGGACGGCGAGGTCGGAGGGAAGGGTCTAATACAATCCAGACCCACCCGTCGCGTTTCCGCGTCGGTTATTTCGCGGCTTTGTAGGCATCGCGAAGGTCGCGGACGTGATCGTGAGCGGCTTTGACACCACGATATTGTGCCGTCAGCAGTTCGATGATCGGACTGCCCGCACATTCCTTGAGCGCTTCTTCGTAGCGCTCCTTGATGGCGTCTTCGCCTCGCTCGGCTTCGGCCAGGACGTTGGCGGTGTCGCCACCGGCGATCGTCCCGCGAAGTTCCAGCCACCAGCGATGCAACGTCCCTTTGGTCGTGCCGCTGTCGGCGGGTTCTTCGCCATTGAATGCGACCGAAGCCTTCAATTCTTCAGCATTGGTGGATCGTTGACCGGCATATTCACGGAACAATTCTGCGATACGCGCGTCTTCAACCCGATCCGCCGCTGCGGTAAAGCCCTCAGCCGCGTCGATGTTCAACTGGATCAGATCCTGAACGGATTCGGCGGCCTTTTCAGACATTGTTACCAATACGTCACTCATAGGTTACTCCTTTGGATGGTTGGACATCGTTCAATTACTCGTTCATCTCTTTCAGCGGGACGTCACAATTTGGGTGTGCGTCCGGTGAACATGCCTGCCACCAACGAGAGCAGGAACAAAACGATGAACACAAAGAACAAAATTTGAGCAATCGACGAGGCCCCGGCGGCAATCCCGCCAAAACCAAATACGGCTGCTACCAACGCGATAACGAAAAATACGGCTGCCCAGTACAACATGACATGCTCCTTATCAAAGAGTTAAGAGTTAGTGGGTCCGTCTGGCACCTATGGAGATGCCAGACGGACCGTCAAAACGGGACGACGACTACTTCGCAGCGTCTTCGATATTGTCGCCGGCCTTTTCGATATCCCGGCCAGCACCTTCCATGGTTTCGCATCCGATGCTCAAACCACTGAAAGCCACCAACATCGCCAACGCCGCGAGAATCTTGGTTACCTTGCTCATAACTGTCTCCATTCTTTACAGACACCAGTCTGCGGTTGCTTGGCCCTTCGCCTCGCGATTTGCCCGCTGACTTCTGTACACATCATCACACCCCGGTCACGCAGAACCCCTAAAACTCATGTGAATCGCAGTTTATTTTGAAGATGAAGCTGGCTTCAGATCGAAGTGAACATCGCTTCACGCCGACTGCGTAAAATGGGATGGAAACAAGGAGACAGAATATGAAGCCAAAACCCGAGCCCGAGAAAGTGCCCGATCCCGCAACCTCTTACGAGCGCGCCAAGCCCGCAGTGCAATCCCCGGATGGCAAGTTGAAGAAATCCAAGACCGACAAGGTCAAAGCGCCAGACTCGCAACAAGAGCAAGACAAGGCGCCCTCCGATCACAAAGCCGCACGAACATAGCGCGTTGAAAATGCTGGCCGCGCATCAACGCCGGGGAAAGTCAGGCGTAGTTTCAGTATAGTAACAACCGATTGACCGGCGCTTCTGCCGGATCGTCTGTACGCCCCTTGAGGAGACCTGATTCGATGAAACCACTTCTATCCGCGTTCTTAGTGATGTTGACCGCCTCTGCCTTACTGGCCGACCAGCGGCTGGCGCATATTTTCCAGGACAACATGGTCCTGCAGCGCGAGAAGCCCGTGCCGGTCTGGGGATGGGCAACCTCAGGCGACAAGGTGGAGGTCGCCTTTGCCGGCCAGACCAAGCAGGCGACCGCAGACGACAAGGGTCGATGGAAAGTGACACTCGAACCGCTGCAAGCCAACGCCGACGGGCAATCTCTGGTTGCCAAGATCGGATCAACAACCGTCACGCGCAAGAATGTCCTGATCGGCGAAGTCTGGATCGCATCGGGACAATCGAACATGGTCGCCGGCGGGCAGGATGAAGACACCGGCGTCTATCCGTTCCACGCCTCGCCTCAAAATGCGGGGGAAAAGAAGCCCGACGTGCGAATCACCGGATTCGGCTGGGGCGCGTCACTCGAACCGCAGGAAGATATCGAAGAACCCGGCCGAGGCAATGATCCGTGGGACGTGCTGAAAGAAGACCCGGCCAACAAGTCGATGGGGCCCGCAGCCTATTTCGGGCGTGTGTTGCGCGACAAGTTGAATGTGCCGGTTGGCGTCATCCTCGTGGCGGTCCCGGGAACCAATCAGGCCGCTTGGATGTCACGCGACACCCTGGCCAAGTTCCCCGGGGCAGCGGGCAAAGACTTTTACGATGAAATGTTTCAAGACCACGAGTCGAAGCTGGCAAAAGGCAGCGGCCCGATCAAGTCATTCGCCGATTTTGTGAAAACTGATATGGAGTGGCGAAAAGATAAGAAAGGACTGTGGCCGGGCCGTGGTCTGGTGTACGTCAACTTCCCGACCGCACTCTATAACACGCGCATACATCCGCTGGCACCCATGGCGATTCGCGGCGTGATCTGGCATCAAGGGGAGGCCGGGCCGGGCGGGAAATATGGCGATCGGCTTGTCGCGATGATCCAGCAGTGGCGGACGCTGTTCGGGCAGGATTTTGATTTTATCTGGGGCACACTCGGCCGATCCACCACCGTCGCCCCGCCGCTGGAACCCATGCGCGGCGGGTTCTATCGCTCAGGGAACAATCACGGGATTCGAAACGCCATTGTGGGCTTCGGCGACGACAAGCATGTCGCGATGGTTGAGCTTTATGACCTGGGCAATGAAGAGACGCATTTTCTCCAGAAGAACGAAGCCGGTCGTCGCTACGCACTGGCAGCGCTGGCGCTGAGCTACGGCCAGCCCGTTCTCTATACAGGCCCGCGCAAGGTCGAAGCCAAGATCGAAGGCGATCGCGCCACCGTTCGCTTCGATCTGGTCGGCGACGGGCTGGTTTTCCAGCCTTCCATCGAAGGGATCAGCGGCGTTTACATTCGTGCCAAAGATGGCACGACACGCTGGGGTAACGTCAAGATCGTCGATAAAACGACCATCGAAGTGTCGCATCCGGAC
>JBGSMH010000434.1:0-12666 GCA_041740275.1 Phycisphaerae bacterium | reverse complement strand
CCCAAGTCCCATCGGCGAAGCGGACATCGGTTGGAAACCGATGCCACTGACACTGCTCACACGGCTCCGTTGCGATGCCAGGTCGGGTAGATGCTTCGGCGTACCTCAGCATGACAATCTAAGATGGCCCGTTCCTAACTGCCCGATCACGCCTTCGCATCCCGCTTGGCAAAAAACGTCTTGGCGGGCATGGGGAAGAGGATCGATAGCAGGGCGTCGCGGTGCGTGCGGATGTTCGGATCGCTCTTGAGCACCTCGCCCAGACTGATCTCCGGCACATAGTCGGCGGGGCGACGGTCGCAGATCGTTTCGCCTGCCTCTTGAACACGCTTGAGGATGACCGGATCGACGGCGGCGGGGAGTCGGCCGTAGCGACCGGCGACCAGGGCTTTGAACTCCTTGGTCATCATCGAATACGGATCACCCGTCATGACATTAAACGCCGCCTGCGAGCCGATGATCTGACTGGTCGGCGTGACCAGCGGCACATAACCGGCGGCTTTACGGACGCGGGGGACTTCTTCCAGAATCGCGTGCAACAGATCGAGCTTGCCCTGCTCCTTAAGCTGGTTGTGCAGGTTGGAAAGCATCCCACCGGGCACCTGGGCGTCGAGTTGCTTGCGATCGACCGCCGGGTAGCCCATCGGGACCATGATCTGATCTTCGACGATCGCGATGGCGCGATCCATCAGCGACGGATCGCGTGAGGCGCGATAGTCGTTGAGCAGCTTGACGACCGTCTTCATATGCTCCCGCGTGGCCGCGTCCGGCTCGGTCGGCCAGGGTTTGCCGAATTGTTCGGGCGAGGTATCGACCGAATGCAGTTCGGTCCGAATCTTCCGCAATTCGGCGTCGATTTGCGGGGCGTTTTTCAGATCGATGTTCGGCGTGATGCCCATTTCACGGGCGAACCACGTCAGCAATTCGACCGGGGGTTGGCTGGTCGATCCGGCCATCGGTCCGTAGGCGGTATCGAGGTGATTGACGCCCAGTAACATGCCGACCAGATAGCTGGTGATCGCCAACCCGTTGGTGCAATGGCTGTGGAGAGTCAACTCGACGCCGGGAAAATCCTTTTGCAGGGCTTCAATCATTTCAAACGCGGCCACCGGATGCAGCAGACCGGCCATATCCTTGATCGCCAGGCTGTCGGCACCGAGTTCCAGTGCGTTGCGGGCGAAGTTGACGAAATGCGCCACATCGTGTGCCGGACTGGTGGTGTAGGAGAGCGCAACTTCGGCATGGCCGTTGTAGGTTTTGGTCGCCATGATCGGGACCATGACGTTGCGGTGATCGTTGAGCGCATCAAAGATTCGCACGCGGGTATTCCCGCCGCGCACGGCTTCCTTGATAAAGGAGACGACGACGTTGTCGGGGTAGGGCGTGTAGCCAAAGAGGTTCTGCCCACGGCACAGCGACCGGATGGCCGGTCCGTCTTTGCCAAGGACTTTGTAGAAGGCGTTGAGTCGCTCGAACGGGTCGTCGCCGGTGAAGCGCAGGGCACTGTCGAGCGTCGCCCCGCCCCAGAGTTCGAGGATCGAATAGCCGCAGTCTTTGAGCATGGGTAAGACGCGAAGGCACTGCGCCGTGCTCATGCGGGTGGCGAGCAGCGACTGATGTCCGTCGCGGAGCGAGGTGTCGATGAACGAAATTACGCGATTCATGGGCAAGTTTCCGTACTAAATTGGCGGTCACACAACAGGCGTGTATCCTAGCGATTCTGTCAAGAGAATCGACCCGCCTGTTGCGTGGTGCTGACAGCGAAAGTGAAAAAAGCGGCATATTCAATGGCGAAGCGGCGTTCGTATATCTCGGGGGTGGGACTAAATGCCGCAGGCGGAGGTTCGGCGCGGGCGGTATTTGACCGAATCCTGACCGGATTCACCCTCGACGCCCATCGCGGCAGCGACCTGCCCGCTGACTGGGATCGGTCGCGGGTAACGCAGTTGGCGATGGCAGCGGCGCGGGAGGCCATCAGTGAAACCGGGTGGACGCCAGGGGTGCTTGAGGATGAACGGACGGGTTTGTTTGTCGGGTCGAGCAAGGGCCCGATCGAAGACTGGATTGCACAAATCGAAGGCCGCATGCCTTTGTCGCCGATGGTGGGCGTCGGTGCGGTCGCGATGGATGTCGGACGAGAACTGAACATGCATGGCCCGCGCCTGACGCTGGCGTCGGCGTGTGCGTCGGGATTGCAGGCGCTGATCCGAGCCGATGCGATGATCCGCACCGGCCAGATCGATCGGGCCTTGGTGATCGGTGCCGAATCGTCCCTTCATCCGCTGTTTCAGGCTTGTTTTGCCCGATTGGGGGTCTTGAGCAAGCGCGGCGCGTGTCGGCCTTTCGATACGCACCGCGACGGCTTCCTCATGTCCGAAGCGGCGGCGGCGGTGTGCGTCGAAGCCCGATCGGACGGACCGGGACTCTTCATCGATGGTTCCGCGATGGTTTCCGATGCCCACCACATCACCGGCATCGACCCGGCAGGCATCTCGTTGCGATATCTGCTCAAAAAGCTCAATCCGCATATTCCAGTCGATTTGGTCCACGCCCACGGAACGGCGACCGACTCCAACGACCCCGTAGAATTAGCCGCGATCGACGACACATTCGGTCCGTCCGCACCGGCGATCTATTCCCACAAGGCCGCGCTCGGGCACACCCAGGGTGCCGCCGGGATGATCGGGGTTGTGCTCAATGTCCTGATGCACCGACAACAGATCGTATTGCCTAATCCACATACAACCTCGCCATTGCCATCTGCGCATCTGACGATCCCAGTTAACCCACTGCCGCGCTTGATCCGTCGCTCGATCACCCTCGCCGCCGGTTTTGGGGGGGCGATCGCGGGAGTCGCGATTTCAGAGGCGTCGAACGAAATGAACCGGCAATCCCAAGCCCACAAACTTGATCCTCCCCCACAATCCCTATAATCCCCGCAACATGAGTGAATCGACCACGGCTGCGAAGTTGGCGTTGGAGGATGGGTCCGTCTTTACGGGCGTCGGCTTTGGTGCGCGCGGGACCAGCGAGGGAGAGGTCGTCTTCAACACATCCATGACCGGCTATCAGGAGATCGTGACCGATCCATCCTACAAGGGCCAGATCGTGACGATGACGTACCCGTTGATCGGCAACTATGGGATCAACGAAGGGGACATGGAGAGCAAGTCTCCGCACGTCAGCGGGTTTGTCGTGCGCGAGTTGTCGCCGATGTATAGCAACTACCGGGCGACCGAATCGCTCAGCGATTATCTGAAACGGAACAACATCATCGGCATCAGCGGGATCGACACGCGTGCATTGACGCGAAAGATTCGCATCACCGGTGCGATGCGGGGTATTTTATCGACCGAGATCATGGACGACGCCGCACTCATCGCCCGCGCCCAGGGTGCCGCCAAAATGGAAGGGGCCGATTGGGTGCAGGCGGTCAAGCCTGATGCGGCGTACGCATGGACGATCGACCATCACGCCGACTGGAAGTTTGGCGATCTCAACCGAGGCGATGGGCTGCATGTGGTCGCGCTCGATTGCGGTGCGAAACACAACATCCTGCGGCATCTTGCAGAACGCGGCGTGAAAGTCACCGTGCTGCCCCCGGACGCGTCGGCCGACGACATCATGAAACACAAGCCCGATGGGCTGTTCGTCAGCAACGGTCCGGGCGACCCGGCGGTGCTGGATTACGCGGTCAAGCCGATCACAGGCGTGATGGACAAGCTGCCGATCTTTGGCATCTGTCTTGGGCATCAGTTGCTGTCGCGTGCGATCGGTGCAAAGACCTACAAATTGAAGTTCGGCCATCGCGGCGGGAATCAGCCGGTGAAAAACATCGACACCGGCCGCGTCGAGATCACCGCCCAGAATCACGGCTTTGCCGTCGATCGGGCATCGCTGGAAAGCAACGGCGGGTTTGTCACGCACGTCAATCTGAATGACCAGACCGTCGCCGGTTTCCGGCACACCAAGCTGCCGATCTTCAGCGTGCAGTATCACCCCGAAGCCTCCCCCGGCCCGCACGATGCGGCCTACCTCTTCGATGCCTTCATCGAACTGATGAAAACCCGCAAGCCGATCGACCCGTCGCGGCTGAAAGAACTGCAGGGTGTCAAAGGCTGATATTGGGACACAGATCGCGCAGATGCAGACCGGATGAACACGGATGGTTCAATGCAGTGTAGAGCGGCGATGAAATCCCGCCATCCCCCACGCGGTCAACGGTGGAATAGATCCGCAGGGTCGCCTCAGCTCGTCATTTGGCCAAAAAAGATACCTAAACAGGTGGATTTTGAGATTCGCTGCTGAATTCTGATTTTGTCATTGACATCAACGACAGTCCATATCTACGCTGCTGGCAACGCACCATGGCGGTAGCGTTCAACTTTTCTTTTTTGAAGGAGCGTTCCGATGATCGGTTCATCTCTGTCTCGATTCGTCTCTCGTTTATTCAGTCGATCAACAACAGGTAATCGTCACAAGCAAGCGATTGAATCGCTCGAACCGCGTCGCCTGTTGTCCACGACGATGGTTTACGATCTCTACTTTGAAAGCTGGGATCCGCCCTATATCGCATCCGGGGTGACCGACACCTACAACCACACCGCGGGAACGGGGATCGGGGCGTATTTCTGGGAGAGTCCGCTTCCATCGACCTTCGCAGATTCGTTCACCGTCACGCTCGACGATCTGCCCGCACACACAATGATCAAGGCGTCGTGGAGTGTTGGTCCCTATGTGAATATCGCAGATTCTGAGGATGTCGATGGTTTCACGATGACTGCTGCCGGTAAGACCCAGACTGTGACGATCGATTCCGAAGGCTACGGCGGATCGGGCAACGCCAACGGCTGGACCGCCCACTCCGGCGATTCCGCCACCTTCTCCCTCACTGCCAACAACTTGGAATGGGACGACGGCATTCAGTGGGAACAATTGACTGTCTATGTGTACAACCCGACGGTCAGCCTTGTGGGTGCGGGAACGACTATTGAAGATGACTCGACCAGAGGATCGTTCACATTACAACGCGATCTGCCTACCGGCTTTAATCCCACCTACCATGACCCGGTTCCAGCAACGACGGTTGGGTTAGAGGTCGTAGGTGGAACGGCCACAGCGGGCGTGGACTTTACGTTAGCTTCATCCGCGACGATTCCCACTTCGGGAAGTTCAAGCGAGCCGGTTGAGGTTGTTCCTATCGATGATCCCGACGCCGAGGGGGTTGAGACGATCTTTGCGTCGTTAACGCAACCTGCTAATGGACAGATTTACCTTCTCGCTGCTGTACCATCTACCGCCCCGACGACAAATCCTACGACGCAGAAAGTAGACTTGGATGATGATGTCAAGGTGCAGTCAATCACAGTGACAAGAGGAAGCGCAAGCAACGCTAGTTATGGTTACTCTTTCCAGGCAAATATCAAAATTACAGGTGAGCATCTCGATCAGGTGCAAATTCGACAGCAAATCATCTCATCAACCTCCCTAATTGATTACGATGGCAACAATTTGACGCGGGCGCAAGTACTTGCGAAATACCCGGATTCTGACCCAGTCTCCGTTGACACAAATGGACAGTGGGAAACGGACACAAACTGGGCTTGGCAAAACGTTGCTGTAAAGCCAGACACCAAAAACGGCGAGGCGAATCACGTGGATAACCAACTTATTCAAGTTCCCGGGGGCGACATTGTGGAACTAGACGCAACGCACAACACACAGATTAACTGGGTAGCGGCTGTCACCCGCTATTTCAAGCTTGAGACTCGCAAGGCCACTGCTAATACCGCACTTGCTACCTTTGATTGGGGCTACAAATGGAATAACTACAACTGTATCTGGACGGTGGCCACTGGTGCGCCAAAGGCATCGTGTGTCGCCTCGCACAAAGGGATTGGGGTGTTTTATGACATCCAAGGTATTACTGACCTCGACCAAATGAATTAGCAGATGTGCTTGATTTTGTAGTTGTATGAGACACTGCGTTTGAGGGGGTAAATTTTACTTAATCGGAGCATCAATGTTGTACTCCACACAAATATCCAATTACACCGTTTTATTGATCGTACTGGCTTCAGCAGTGTTCGTGTCTGCAAGGCAAATAGAGGAATGGTCGTACGACCGATTGTTCCGCGAGGCGGACTTGGCTGTGATCGTATCTGCACAGGCAACGGTCGATAGCACCGATATCCCGCCAGACAAACAATGGGCCGAGTCGCTCGTAGGCCAAGCAACGACATTCAAGGTGACAAGAACAATCAAAGGCGATGCGGTCAAAGATGGCGACACAATGACTTTGGTGCATTTCCGACTTAAGGACGGTGTGACAACCAGCAATGGACCACTGCTCGTTAACTTTCGTACAAAGCCATTCAAGATTAGCGTACGAGGTGAGCAGGTAGATGCAAATGTTTCAATGGTTGAAGCACCCCAATATCTGTTATTTCTACGCAAAAGTGCTGGAGGGAATTTCGTGCCGGTCTCTGGATGGTTTGATTCAGCCCTGTCCGTGAAAGAAATATATTCACCGCTATTGGAAAGCGCTGCTAAAAAACCGTGAGTAGTATTTGCAGCACTTGCAGATCATGCGCGCGGCAGCCTAATACGCCTCTTACCAGATTCAGTTCCATAGGGTTGGTTTATTAACCCACCGTTCCCGTCGCGCGCATGAAAACGGCCCGACGGGTGGCGAGGCGGGGGAGTCGGCAGGGCGGGAGGATTATCCCGCACGCGGCGACGTAGGGCTTTGCAAACGCGGCAAACGATCGTGCATTTAACGCAAATGATCGAGCATCTGAGGCAAACGCTCGATCGTTCGGAGCAAATGATCGAGCATCTGGCCAAATGCTCGAGCGTTTGGAGTAAATGATCGAGCATCTGAGGCAAACGTTCGATCGTTTGGAGCAAACGATAGAGCATCCGGGCAAACGGACGATCGTCTGAAGCAAATGATCGAGCGTCCGAGTCAATTGCACGATCGTTTGCAGCGGTTCATCGCGTCGCCACCCCGATATCAGGCTGAAAAACGCGGAAAAGCGTTAGCGGACGTGCCAAGCAGGGGGATGCGGTAACGGGTGCTAAGAAATAATTGCAAAAGTATTAAGTCACACCCAAACCCGTTCGATCTAATCTGCGTGCCTTGAGGAGATAATCAGCGACGGCAACCTTTCTGGGAGATTTCCTCCACCCGTCGCCAGACTCATCGAGGCAACTTTAGATCGCACCGCTAATCCCGGCCGCGACGAAAGGATGTCCGATGAGCAGGAGCTTTTTTACCGGCAACGATGCCGAATTGTACTCGGGTTCGGCGGCGTTTTCCGCCCAAATTACCGCGACACCGACGGCGTTCGGATTGACCGCGCCGCTGGCAGCAGAGTATGCGGCTCTCAACGACGCCTATGCCGCGGCTTGGCTGGCTGCCACCGACCCCGAGCAGAGAACCAAGGGCAAGGTGCGCGAAAAAAATAGCGCAAAAGTTGCACTAAGACGTAAAGCATCGGAGCTCGCCAAGCTGATCGACGGCACCGCAAGTGTGACCGATGCGCAGCGGGACAATCTGGGTTTAAGTGTGCGCAACGTGCCGGGTCCGGTGGGTAATCCGGCGACACCCACTTCGTGCGTCGCGGAGTTCACGGGCGACGGCTCGGTCCGTCTTAAGTGGAAGTGCGAAAATCCGCGAGGCTGTATTGGTGTGATGTACCAGGTCTGGCGCAAGGCGGGCGCGGGTGAGTTTGAATTTTTGGGCGGGGTTGGCGAAAAGAAGTTCGTCGACAATACGATCCCCCCCGGGGCATCGCCCATCACCTACAAGGTGCAGGCGGTCCGCTCGACCAGTGCAAGTGATTGGGCGACTTTCGTCATCTCATTCGGCGCAGCAAGCGGCGGGATGCTCGTCAGCGATACCACACCAGTGAAAATCGCGGCGTAGAGTGTTGTCGTCAACCGTGATTCGTGGTTCGTGTGGACTTTGAAAGGTCTGCACGAATCACGAAGCACGGGTTCGCAATCGCGGCTTCATCACAGGAAACGCCCATGAAAACGCTTATTCCATTCACCCCTCCCGCCAGGCACGCCAAACGACGCCGACGAAAAACCGTGTCGGTGGCCGCTCCCACTCCCACCGCACTGGCCATCACGGGCATCGCGGTCATCTATTATGATGAGGGGACGCAGATCTTGTATGTCGAGCCGACGCTGAATGTGAGCGAGGCTAATCCGCTGGTGAACCTGGGCGCGGCGTCGCCGGACAAGTGGATCGCGCGATACAACGGCATGGCGTTTGTCGGCATGTCGGTCACGCAGACGACGGTCAATCAGATCGAAATCCAGTTCGATTTCAACGGCTCAGAACCCGGCCCGGATGTCCTGATCTACACGAACAACCCGAGTGATATTGTGGATGAATCGGGGAGAACCCTGGCGGCGTTTGAGATGCCGTTGGCGTGAAGACGTTTGTGCGCGAAGACGCGAAGGTGCGAAGAAAACGCGAAGATGAAATGAGTTTTTTACCACGGAGACACGGAGGCACGGAGATCAACTTGGTCATTTTGAAGCGCTCTCTGTGTCCTCAGTGGTCTCTGTGGCGAATATGTCTTTGATGCGGAGCGAATATGGACAACATCATTCAATCAACCCCGATCGCATTGCCCGAAGCGCGCGTGAGCATCACGATTCGGCCTGCAACGCTGGATGATTTGTCATTCATGGATTCATTGCAGAAGAAGACGACCAAGCAGGTCGGGTGGATGCCGACGAAGCAGTTTGAAGGCAAGATCGCAGCGGGGCATGTTTTGATTGCTGTAGCCGCGACGCCTGCGTCGCCAATTCGAGCGTCGGACGGCATCGCTGGAATGGGCGACGCAGGCGTCGCAGCTACGAGGCGCGTCGGGTATTTGATCGGCAACGATCAATACTTCAAACATGATGACGTTGGGATCATCTATCAGATGAATGTGTTGCCCGAGTATCGACGATCGCTTGTCGCGGCATCGTTACTCAAAGCGCAGTTCGAGCGATCGGCGTATGGGTGCAGGTTGTATTGCTGTTGGTGCGCGCAGGATATTGATGCCAATCACTTTTGGGAGGCGATGGGGTTTGTGCCGCTGGCGTTTAGAGCAGGGAGTGAGAAGAAGGCACGGGTTCACATTTTTTGGCAGAAGAGGATACGACAAGACGACGCGAGCACGCCGTGGTGGTTTCCGAGTAAGACCGACGGCGGGGCGATCCGCGCGGACCGGATCGTTCTGCCCATCCCGCACGGGACACACTGGTCAGACGTCATGCCGCTGATCCTGTCGAATGATCCTGTCGTTAAGGAATTGAACCACGAAGAGACGAAGAACACGAATAAAGAAAAGAGGAAACCCTTTGCGGCTTCTTCGCGATCTTCGGGCCTTCGTGGTGAAGTAAAACCCGTGACAATGCGCGTGCGGTATGGTGCGCCGGGGATGATCCTTCCGACACCCTCGACCCCCCCGACAGAGAGCAATGAAAAGAAGCCGAAGCCGCAACGCAAACCCAAAGCCAAGACCGACCCGCGATTGATCAGTGCTGCCAGGGAGTTGCGCGATCGGTATCTGGAACAGATCAATGACACGCCGATCCTGCCCAGTGCAAAGTATGAGGTGTCTCGTCAGATCAGCGATTCTCCACGTTCGATGCCCCTGCTGGCGGCGTGAAACCGGACCGCTCACCCGACGACCGACAGGCACCGATCGATCCGCGCCAGGGTTTGATCGCGGCCGAGCAGGACCAGGGAATCAAAGATCGGCGGGCTGACGGCGCTGCCGCTGATCGCGACCCGCAACGGCTGGGCGACTTTGCCCAGGCCAAGTCCCGATTGCTCGCAGAACGATTTGACGGCTTCTTCCAGTGAATGCGCCGACCAATCGCTGGCGCTCGATAGTAGATCACGCACTTGCTTCAAAGCCGCAAAACCCTGACGGTCGTTCTTGACCAGCACCTTTTCGATGGCGGCGGGGTCGTAGGCGATCTGTTCCACCGGAATAAAGAAGAAGCGGCTCTTTTCCTCCACCTCGCTGAGGATGCGGAAACCCGTGTTCATCTTCAGCACATCAATCAACTGCGCATCGGTCGCGTTATTGAGCGGCGACGTCGGATTGGCGGCCAGATAATCCTTCATCGCCGACAGCAGACGCTCGGGTGACGCGGCGGCGAAGAAGTCGGTGCTGAACGACTTGAGCTTGTCTCGATTGAACTTGGGGTTGGCGGAGATGATGCGGTCGAGGCTGAACTTTTCGATCATCTGTTCGATCGTCATCTGCTCCAGATCGCCGCCCGGACTCCAGCCCTGAAGGGCGAGGAAGTTGTTGAGCACTTCGGGGGCATAGCCGTTCTTGCGGAAGTCATTGATCATGATTTCCGGCAAGTCCGATTCCTTCAAACCGACCACGCTCATGACCTTTGGCTGTTCTTCCAGTGACAGTTGATTGGTATCCGTGTTCAACCATTCTTCCAGCCGCTCCACGGCCAATCCGCTGGCGGCGGCGAGATCAGCCGGGACGCGCTTCGTGCTGCGCATCCACTCCTGGGCGCGTTTGCGGATCCTGCGGTCGCGATCGCGTTTGGAGAGTTTCTCGCCGTTCTCCGGGTTGAGCATGACCGACAGGTGCGCGTAGATCGGCCGTTCGTAGCCGAGGGCTTCTTGCAACGCGATGTGGTTGAAGGTGTTCTTCAGATGCTCCAATCCGCGCAGCACATGGGTCACGCCCATCTGGGCATCATCGACGACCACGCCAAAGTGGTACGTCGGCATGCCGTCGGTTTTGCGGATGACAAAGTCCTGACTCTCCGGTGCGCCCTGCACGCATGTCTTGCGCAGTCCAACATCGTCAAAGCGAAACTCCTGCACCGGCATGACAAACCGCACGATCGGAGCGCGGCCTTCATCCTTGAAACGCTTCATCTCCTCGTCGGTGTATTTGCGCCTGCGATAGATGAAGGGTCGTTTGGCGCGTTGGGCGGTCTGCCGCATCGCGTCCAGCTCTGCGGGTGTTTCCCACGCCTCGTAGGCCAGATCGCGAGAAAGCAGGTCGTCGATGATCTTGTTGTAGATGTCCAGCCGTTTGGATTGGTAGACCAGTTCGGTGTTGTCCCACTGCAAACCGAGCCAGCGGAGGTCTTCGAGCAGTTGCCGGGTGGCGTCGTCGGTGCTGCGAGCGAGGTCGGTATCTTCGATACGGAGCAGAAACTGCCCGCCGGTATTGCGGGCCAATAGCCAGTTGAAGAGCGCGGTTCTGGCACCGCCGACATGGAGATAGCCGGTGGGGGACGGGGCAAAGCGGGTGACGACGTTTGGCATAAGCCGAGCGATTATGTCGGCTTGCGGGCCGGGAGCAAGCGACTATGACCGTTTACGCCATCGCCGACTCGATCTGCTGGACGGTTTTGGGCACGGCATCGGTGATATTTCGGCTGCCGGTGCGGGTGATGATCAGGTCGTCCTCAATGCGAATCCCGATCTTTTTCTCCGGCAGATAAATCCCCGGCTCGATGGTGATAACCATGCCCGGCTTGAGCGGGTGATCGGGCATCACATCGTGAACGTTCAGCCCCAGCGGGTGGCCGACCGAGTGGATGAATGCGTCGCCGAGACCGGCCTTGTCGATCACGTTCCGGGCGGCGGCGTCGATCTCGTGCATCATCGCACCGGGTTTGCTTGCTTTAATCGCCGCCAGTTGGGCTTTGAGGACGATTTCGTACAAATCGCGTTGATCGGGCGTGAACTTGCCGCTGACGGGGAAAGTGCGGGTGATGTCCGATGCATAGCCCCCAAACGACGCCGCCGAGTCGATCACCAGCAGATCGCCATCCTCCAGCGGGCGGTCATTGTCGATGTAATGCAGCACCGTGCCGCTCAGCCCCGAGCCGACGATCGTCCCGTAGGCGACATCCCCGCCTTGCTGTTTGTAGACCGTTTCCAGCGCCAATTGGATCTGCGACTCGTTGACCCCGGCGCGGATGTGTTTGAGCACCTGTTTGAACGCCGCGATCGTGATCCCGGCGGCGTGTTCGATCAGTTTGATCTCCGTCGCCGATTTGATCGCGCGCATGTTATTCAGCAGAGACGTCTGGTCTTCGATCCGCACGCCCGGCACGCGTTGGGCAACCTGCTGGAATACCTTGAGGTCCGCCGACACCTCTGCGGGATAGACCGAGAACGGTTGCAGGCAGGCCGCGTGTTTGGAGCGTTTGATCGACGCTGTCAGCATCGTCGGGAGCATGCCTGTTCTGAAAATCGCCGAGAATCCGCTGGTCTGCTTGAGGGCCTGTCCGATTTGCTCGCGATAGCCGTCCCAACGCTGGGCTTCGACATCCAGGGGTTTGAGAAATAACGCGATCCGGCGATCAGGATTGTCGTTGGACGGATCGAACAAAATCGCCGCCCCACGCTCGGCGGTGATGCCGGTCAGGTAGATAAAGTGGTCATTCGCCCGCCACTTGCCGTGTGCCGGTGCCGGGTGATCGCCTGAGAAGACGACGCCGGTCGCGCCCTTCAACTGCTTAAGAACCGATTCCCGTCGCTTGCGATATTCGGCCTGCTGGATCATGCGATCCAGAATACTACGGAATCCCAGGCCGGGCGAGTGCTACAAACACGCCACTCAACCCATATCCAACTTCACCACACCACGCTGCCGCTTG
>JBGSMH010000433.1:0-4164 GCA_041740275.1 Phycisphaerae bacterium | reverse complement strand
ATTAGACACGTACGGAAACATACGAGGTCCACATTGTTAAATGCCTGTTTTTGTGGAGCGTTTGACATCTTGAAGTTGAGCCATAGGTTTCGGAGGACTCCGAAAGCGACCTTGACCTGACCTCCGTCGGTACAGGCCCAGCGAAGCTGGGACCGGCGGGTCGGGAAAGTGACAGCGTGCTGTCAGGGGTTCGAGGAATTCGGCGGATTTGCGGGCTTTTCCCGCCGACTTTTGTGGGGGGCGGGGATATAGTTGGCTGTTGTGTGTCGCGATACGATTGGGGATTCGGTCGGTCTTTCCACCTGCGGCGCCGCTCCTCTATGGTGCTTTGATCGAATGCTTGAACTCCGGCCGGAAAGGTAGGAAATGCAACAGTTGCACGCTGGCGCGCAACACTTTCGGATGTCGAAATCGGTAAGTCTTGCGACGGCCAGCAGTTACGATTTTCGCATGGATGAAAGCCGATGCAACAAATGCAACAAGTGAATCGTGCGACGCAAGATCCTGACAGAAATCCGATCCGCGTCCATCGGCGTTCATCCACGGTTTCAACGCACAAAAGCCATTGGCGCCGATTGCCACAACCCGTCCATGGAGTTAAGCTTATTTACTCACTGTCAATCGTTGGAAAAGCACACTTACGCGGAGACTCGAGATGAAAGCGACCTTCTTATTCACACTGATACCTGCATTGATGCTGTTTGCCTCAACCCTCACCTCGGCGGCGACGTATTACGTCGACTTTGCCGGCGGTGACAACAAGGCCAACGGCACCTCCGCCAAGACCGCCTGGAAACACTCGCCCGGCGACGCCAACGCCACCGACGCCCCGGCCGCTCTCAAGCTGCAGCCCGGCGACACGGTCATCTTCAAAGGCGGGGTCGCGTACCACGGATCGCTCAGCGTCACCGCCTCGGGCAAAGCCGACCAGCATATCACCCTCGACGGCAATAGCGCCGGCACCTTTGGTGAGGGAAAAGCCATCCTCGACGGCGGGCGAGTCATAGAAGGTTGGAAGCGATGCGCATCGGCAGAAGAAGCCGGTGGCAACCCGTTCTGGAAAAAAATCTACTACGCCGACATCGACGTCAACCTGACCCCCAATGCCAATCACGGCACGTTCGTCGTGCATCGTCAACAGCCGCGCGATAAGCAGGCCCCGTGGCAACGCATCATCCTCTCGGACGGCGATCGCAGCCTGCTGCCCATCAGTCAGTTCCCCAAGCCGACCGACGCGTTTTACCCCGATCTGCCCGGCGACTTTCTCTCTAGCCCCGTCAAGCTCGACGTCCGCAAAGACGAAAACCTCAGCATCATCACCGACGAGAAGAATCTGACCGCCAAGGACGCCAACGCTTACGACGGGATGTTCGTCGGCGTGCATGGTGGAAACAACCATGTTTATTTCGGTGCGATCAAGGGCTACGACCCAGCCAAGAATCAACTGATCGTCCCGCTGTTTACACCCTCCACATACCCGGCCACCAAGTACGCCTTGTACAACTCGGTCAAGCTGATCGACAAGCCCGGCGAATGGGCGGTGGTCGCGACCAATGACAAGCAATCCCGCGTCTATCTGCTTCCCGAGCGCCTGGTCAAGGATCAGCCGGAGAACATCGGCTTCCCCGACTTCGCCACGGGCATTTCGATCGACAAAAGTGCGTCGTATGTGAGCGTCAAGAACTTCCGCATCCAGCGCTTTTCGGGTGGCGGTGGTGCGGTTTCCATCAGCCAGGCTCAGCCACGATCCAACAACATCAATATTTCTGACTGCGAGATTCGCTTCGTCAGCGGCCACGCCGGGATCGGATTGAACCACTGCGATCAGGTCGTGGTCGAGAATTGCTATATCTATCAATGCCCGGCATGGACGACCGCGATCTTCGTTAACCGCGTCAGTGACTATGTCGTCCGAAACAACTTCCTTCGCAAAAACTCCGGCAGCGGCATCCGACACTATGAAGCCAAAAAGGGCGAGCTTCGCGACAACGTGGTTCTCGACCACTTCGGCATGCACTCCAGCGGCATTAACGTCTACGAAGGGTGTGCGGATCTGGTGATTGAAGGTAACTACATCGAGAACACCGTCGCGATCAATCGCAACGCAGAGAACATCGTCTTCCGTAACAATGTGTTTGATGCCGGGAATAAGTCGCCGGTCAATGTCGCGATGTGGAGTTCGGGCACGGTCGGCGGACGTGAGATCAAGAACATCCAGTTTTTGAACAACACGTTCGTCAATAACAGCCATCAGGCCAACTATGCGACCGGCATTTTCGGCCAGGGCGGTGCCGGGACCCCCGAAGGATTGATCGTTCGCGGCAACATCATGGATCGCCTGACCAGTAACTTGAAAGGCGAATTCGAGAACAACCTTTTCCTGCGCGACACCAAGAAGCCGTTCCTGGATGAAAAGTCGCAGGTCGTGTCGAACCCAGAGAAGCTTTTCAGAGACCCGGCCAGGCAGGATTACCGCCGTGCCCCGGGCGGACCGGCGATGGACGTCGGTGCCAGCGTCCCCCCGCCACCTGAAAAACCGAAGGGTTACTAAAGCAGTAGCGGGCGACTATGCCGTCTTGCGACCGGGTTCGGTCGATCGGGCGTGCTTGATCGCGTAGAGGCGTTGATCGGCGATCGTCAGCAGTTGGTCGTCGGTCATTTGCCGGGTGACGTCTTCGATCAGGCTGGCGATCCCGATCGACAACTGCGGCCTAGGGTTAAGCTGGCGCTGGTGTTTGGTCAATCCGTCGATCAGATGACGCAGCCGATCCGATAGCGCCCGAGCACTGATCATGTCGGCGTCGGGCAGAAGCAGGACAAACTCATCCCCGCCGTAGCGGAAGGCGTGGTCGTTCTCGCGAAGGGTGGAGCGGAGGATCTGCCCAATGGAGCGGAGAAAATCGTCACCGGCCTGGTGTCCCAGGGTGTCGTTGAGGTTCTTGAAGTGATCGACGTCGATCATCATCAGCACCAGATTGCGTCGTGCGGCACGGCAGGTTTCCAGAACGGTCGGATAGGCCTCATCAAAACTGCGACGATTGGATAGCCGGGTGAGCGCATCGCGCGAGGCCTTGGCACGCATGGTGCCCAGTTGACGCTCCAGCGCATCGGTGCGGTTGGCGATCCGCTGGCGCATCTCGACATTCAGGTCGGCGATTTCTTTCTTGGCACTGGCGATATCGTCGTAGAGTAGCTTGATTTGCGGGACCAGCGGCGTCATGCCGTAATTGATCTGTTCCAGATCGTCCGGCGTGCGATCGCCGGCGCGAATCTCGCTCAGCAAGGTCTTTAGCCGCATTGTGGGTAATCGCCAGAACAGGATCTCGTGCGCCAACCCGCCGGCGAGGAAGACCACGCCCAATGCCAACAGCAGCACGATCGTCGATACCGCTTCGGTGATATCTGCGGTGGCGGTGGTGCTGATGAGGAGTCTGGCGGTCCACATCGTCGCGACGAACACGACGGAGGCAATGAACCCGTGCGCCGCGTACCGGCCAAGTCGCCGGACGCGGGCGTCGCCATGCTCTTTCGGGGGATGGGGCGCGGACAGGTGGTTCACCACCCTTTTTATCGTCCCAGCCCGACGTTGCCTTAACTTGTCCATCAATCAGGCGACCAGCGAACGCCAGTTGCCCACGGAACGGACGTCGATCGACCACTTGCACAGAGATCGCGCGGGAGGCCCGTCGGCGCATTTTGGCCCGGTTTGGGCCAGAACCGCGTTATCAGGCGAAAAACAGTGATATCAGAAAAATATCGGGAAAAAATCGGTCTGGCACGCCCTTCGCAATAGAGTATTTCGTAGCCGTCACGGTGATGGCTACAAAAATCATGGAGCGCGGTTGGTTCCCAAAGGTCGTACCGCCCGCAGGCGGTCTGCGGGCGGTACGAATCCTGGGATCACAAAGAGCCGATCTATGCGATGACGACAATCAAACGGCAGCCCTGAGCGACGCAAGTCAGGTTCTGACCGACAATCCTCCTCCTCCGCCAAGCCGCACAGAACCTCCTCCTCTGTGCGGCTTTTTTATGCGCTCAAAAACCCCGCACGGATCTGCCAAGATTCGGTCGGATGCGGCAAAATGCGGAATCGCAGAGCTCACGATGGCACGAAGATGTCACGAAGGCGCGCGAAGGAACACGGACTGTCTTTCAGACGAGCCT
>JBGSMH010000432.1:0-8854 GCA_041740275.1 Phycisphaerae bacterium | reverse complement strand
TCGGATGGGTCTTTGCGTGCCATAATATTGTTGACACACGCGCGTGTGTCGAATGATAATCATAGCATCATGGCCACCAACTTAAAAATCGACCCCAAGCTCCTGAACAAAGCCCAACGCATTGGCAAGAAGAAGACCAAGCGTGAGACGGTTGTCGAAGCCTTGATCGAATATGTCCAGCGGCGCGAAATCGAAGGGCTGATCGCACTGTTCGGAACAATCGATTTTGACCCATCTTATGACTACAAAAAGTCTCGCCAGCGAGGTTCAGTGGTTCCTGCTGTTCGAAAGGGGAAAGCGGCATGAAAGTCATTGTCGATACGACCGTTTGGTCGCTGGCATTGCGTCGGCGCGAGCCCGATCCGGTCATGTCTGCCGATCTGTCGGTACTGCTTCGCCGCCAACATGCGGTTCTACTGGGCGTGGTGCGGCAAGAGGTCCTCAGCGGCGTGCCGGATGCCAGCACATACATCAAACTCCGCGATCAGCTCCGACTCATCCCGGACTATCCGCTCACGACAGCCCATTACGAACAGGCCGCCGAACTGTTTAGCAGTTGCCGAAGCCGGGGCGTGCGGGGAACGCTCGTCGATTGCCTGATCTGCGCCGTAGCCATGCTCGACGATCACCTGATCTCTAGCACCGACGGCGACTTCAAACACATCGCCAAAGTCGCGCGAGTTGAGTTGTATCGAAAGTAGCGGAGACTCGCGCTTCCCCTGATTTTCAGCTCGCGGATAAGCCGAAATAAATAAGGGTGCTCGAACCATGCTCCGACTTCTGCTCGCTTTTTCCTTTGGCTTCGTGATCTATATGCGGGTGGCGTTCGTTGATGTCATCGCACCTGTTGGCGGGCTTGACGGAATGGTGGGCTTGGTTTTTCAAGTTGTTTTTGGCGTGATATTTGCCGGCATTGCGATGGCGGTGATCGCAATCTGCGGTGTACCGTTCTGGTTCGGGCCAGGCAAGCGGTTTTGGTTCATTCTGCGCGCATTGGCAGTGGTCGCGCTGGTCGGAGGCGTGGTCGGATTATCCTATACCTTTACACACTTGGTGACGCTTCCCCATCCCGAGGACTACATGGCCGCCGCTGGAGCGACTTACGAGACATACGATCTAACCTTCGGCTGGCAATCGTGGCTGGCATTGATGTTTGGCATCGCCCATTTCCCGGTTCCAAACATTCTGGAACCGGTCCTCTGATCTACCGCCAATGCCTCTGCCAAGCCCGCCCCTACCGATCAAACTGTGCGTCAAACGCAATCGCCGACGGTTTGAAGTCGATCTTCTTGACGAAGGCGGCGGCTTCGGTGGCGCCGTGTTCGCGGTCCATGCGGCTGTCTTCCCATTCGACGCTGAGCGGGCCTTGATAGTTAATGTCATTCAGCGCGACGATGATGTCTTCAAACACGACATCGCCGTGGCCAAGCGAGCGGAAATCCCAGTAGCGACGCGGATCGGCAAAGTTGGTGTGTCCACCAAACACGCCCACCGTGCCGTCGCCATGGCCGAACCAGGCGTCTTTCATGTGGACGTGATAAATCCGGTCGGCAAAGACGCGGATAAACTTGACGTAATCGACGTGCTGATAGATCAGGTGCGACGGATCGAAGTTGAAGCCGAATCGCTTGTGGCCTTTGACCGCCTCGATCGCGCGCTGGGCGCTGGCGATGTCGAAGGCGATTTCGGTCGGATGGACCTCCAGCGCGAAGTTGACGTTCTGCTTATCAAACTCGGCCAGGATCGGCGCGAACCGCTTGGCGAAATCGTCAAACCCTTTTTGCCAATACGCCTGACTCGTCGGCGGAAACGCGTAGATGCTGTGCCAGATGCTCGACCCGGTGAAACCATTGACCACCGCAGGGAAACTAATCTTGTCCGGCGCTGCATCACGCAATTTGCGAGCAGCCTTGGCGGTGTCGGCCATCCGCTTGGCAGCCCGTTTGCGAACGCCTTCCGGATCGCCATTGCCCCAGATTTCCGGCGGTAAAATGCTCTTGTGGCGTTCGTCGATATTATCGCAAATCGCCTGGCCGACCAGGTGCGCGCTGATCGCAAAGCACGTCAGGCCGTGCGCCTTGAGCACTTCCCAGCGGCCCTTGCAGTAGTTCTTGTCCTTCAATGCTTTTTCGACATCAAAGTGGTCGCCCCAGCAGGCGAGTTCCAGCCCGTCGTAGCCGAAGGCTTTGGCCTTCTTGCAGACGTCTTCAAACTTCAGATCAGCCCATTGTCCGGTGAAAAGCGTAACTGCGCGTGCCATGATCGGTTGGTCTCCTTAAAGATGGTTTCGAGTGACTGATTGCAACCGCGCGGGCGATGGTTGTCAATCGCCAATCGCTCCCTGCGACAACGCGCGCATTCAAACGCACTGTTCGACGAGCTTGCCGAAAAGGGTCATGTGTTGGGCGTCGACGATCTGCACGTCGAGCATCTGTCCTTTGAGCGACAAATCGCCTTCAAAGACGACGATTTGGTCGCCCCGCGTCCGGCCAACCAGTTGGGTGCTAGTAGCCGGTTCGATCACGCGCGATGGCTTGGAGAATCCCGATCCCAGTTCCACACCATTACTGGCCTTGGCACGGCGTGAGACCAGCTTGCTTTCGCCTTCGATCATCACCTCAACCGTCTTGCCCACCATCGCGCGATTGTTCAGTGCGCAAACCTCACCTTGAACCGCCAGCAGTCGATTATTGCGGTCGCGCTTCACTTCTTCGGGGACATCATCGGCGAACCGCTCGATCGCCGTCGTGCCCGGCCGCGGGCTGTATTTGAAGATGAACGAGTTCTTGAACATGGCGTAACGCACGATATCACAGCATTGCTCAAACTCTTCATCCGTCTCAGTCGGAAAACCGACGATAAAATCGCTGGCAATCGACACATCGGGCATGAAACCGCGGGCGCGATCGATGAAATCGCGATATTGCTCGATCGTGTAGCCGCGATTCATCAGCTTAAGCATCCGATTATTGCCGTGCTGAGCCGGGGCGTGCAGGTAGCGGCAGATGCGTGGGCAATCCCGCATCGCCATCAACGCCTCGTCCGTAAAATCGCGCGGGAAACTGGTGACAAATCGCAGCCGCGGAAGATCGGGCGTGGCTTCGTGGATTTCGTACAACAGGTCGGCAAACGTGGTGCGACGCCCGTCTCCGTGATCAAAGCCGTAGTGGTTGATCGTCTGCCCCAGCAGCGTCACTTCCTTGGCACCGGCATCGACCAGTTTCCGCACCTCTTCGATAATATTCCCCGGCGGCCGATGCACCTCGGGCCCGCGTGTGTAGGGAACGACACAGTATGTGCAGAACTTATTGCACCCCCGCGTGATCCGCACATACGCCTGCGACACCTCATCGCCCGGCGATACCGCACGCGACAGATCCAACAACTCCAACTCATCCCGCGCGACTTGCAGCGTTGAAGAGCGACGGACCGAATTACCCATCAGTGCGACCTGCCGAGCCGATTGCAGATTGGTAAGTGACGCGCGACTGGAATCGCCGGCCTCATTTCCCATCGCTTGCCGCGCGTCCCGCTGCGTGACACAGGCGTTGTGTACCATCCCCGGCAACTTATCCAGTTCCGCCGGCCCGCAGAGGATGTCGATATGCGGGTTGCGTTTGAAGATATCGGTCCCCTCCCGCTCGGCCATACAACCGATGACGCCGATCACCAGATTCGGTTCGTTCTTCTTCCGATCGCGCAGCTCCCCCAGCCGCGACCAGACCTTTTGTTCGGCGTGTTCGCGCACGGAGCAGGTGTTATAGATGATGACATCGGCGCTATGCCGATCGTCGGTCGGTTCATAGCCCTGCCCGCGCAATTGCGACAGAACAAGCTCCGAATCGAGCACGTTCATCTGACAGCCGAATGTTTCCAGATACAGCTTTGGCATAATCGAGCCGCGCATGTTCGCATTTTCTGGCGTTTTTCACAAGCATTTATAAAAACGTTAGGAACAGCGGGAAAATCGATTCACCGCGGAGTCGCCGAGATCGCGGAGATCAACTTGGTCGTATTGAACGGCTCTCTGTGCTCTGACGTCTCGGTGGCGAATTAGTTTTGCGTCCGATCCGCGTCCATCAGCGTTTACCAGCGGTTTCAAAGCATCTTTGGATTATCAACCCAGCACTTCGACGAACCCCTCGTGCTCTTTTCGGTTGATCAACCCCGCCAATTCTTCGGCGTGCTTGCGGTCGCGGGCGACGATGACAAACTCATTCTTGCACTGCTTGCCATTCCAAACCGTCCACTTGTTCCCGTGCCCGATCGCGACGCGGACTTTCCCGCAATTCTGAGGAATCTTCACCTGTGCCATCACCACATTGTACCCATTTGGGAGACATTGGGGCAGGCGAGTCCGACCCGATTTTCCCACCACTCACGGTATGAGCGTCAACCCCGGCGAATCGCGAAACTGGGCCGGCGACACGCCCCACCGCTTGCGAAACAGCCGACACAGGTAATTCGCACCGCTAAAACCGCAGCGTTTGGCGATCGTGTCTAGCTTCTCGTGACCCGTTCGCAATTCCCGTGCCGCGAGTCGAAGTCGATAGTGCGACAGGTACGTTGATGGAGAAACCCCCGTTGCCATCTGAAACTGCCGCGCCAGATGCTCACGGCTGCAATCGAGCAACTGCGCCAGTTGCTGGATATCGAATCGAACATCACATGCGTGCTGTTCGATCGTCACCGTCGCCTGCCGCACACGCGGGGATTGGCCCAGACGCGATCGCATCAGCACGCTATGGATCTGCATGAACAGCCCGTACAACATCGCCGACGCCTGGTAGCGATCGATCGGCTTTTCCTGCGCCCGCATCGACGACAACACCAGCAACTGATCGGCGATCGACCGGTCGGTCCCAAAATCCAGCACCCGGCCAAACGTTTGATGGACCCGCTCCATCCACTGCTCGGCAATCGGCCCGATCATCGAAGTAAAGACAAATCGATACGGTGTTTCAGACTCTGTCGCGTACCCGTATTCAAAATCGTCCGGGATGCGGTCGATAAACGCCTGATTGGCGTGGATGAGTTGCCGCTGGCCGTTGCGGAGATAAAAACCGGTGCCCGACAGTGTCAATTGCAGCACGACGTGTTGTCGCTCCGGTCGTTTGCGACAGTCGTAGTAGTATTCGGTGCTGCGCCGCAGTTCCTCCCCGCCGCCGCCCAGCCACAGCAGCGGCTCGGCACTTTGCATAAACGGATCAGGCGGCGGCAGCGGCGGGATCGACATATCACATTTGTACGATCCGCACGAAATATCATCAAGTTGGCTGCTCAGCAGGGCTTGGGGCTTCGGGCTTGGGGCTTGGTGGAGTGCGTGGTTCGGGGAGGAAGATCAATCGAGCATTTCACAATTCACATTTCTGCACCCCGTAGGGCGCGGATGAAATCCCGCCATGCCCGGCGCTACCCACGGCGGGATTGACATCCACGCCCTACAGACTTCGCCGTGAGGGGGATAACGGAATGCCGTTGAGCGGCGGGTTATACGCCCGGCCGATTTGGCGACAACGTTGGATCAGCGATCAGTGCTTCGACGGCTCGCTGAACGTCTGACGCTTCCAGATCGAACCCCTTTGCGTGCGGTCCGCTCCAGTTCACGCCCACGAGCATTCCGTCACGCTCAAAGCCCGGAACCCACTTTGCGCAGAAGTCTTCCCACGAAATCTCGTCGGGACGAAAGATCGCGTAGGCTGGCACAGTAGCGATGATCTTCTCGACGCGCGAACGTGAGGACCAGAACGGCTGCGCGCGCTGTCCCGACGAGGTCATCGGAGCCGGATAACCTTGATCGTCGCGCACCGACCAGACGACGCGCGACTTAGCGACCTCACGATAAAAGGCCCATGCTTGGGATCCGGCTTGGGACATAGGGCGTATAACGAATAGGACACAATGCCAAGTGCGCCGGGAGGCCAGCGTTGGGCGGTCAGCGGCGGTCGCACTGGGCATCAAGTCTGGCTGAACTGAACCGGCCGCTGGTAGGGGGATTGTATCGACCGGCCTCGGGTTTGTCGCCCGCGCGAGGCCTTCGCGATTGACGCGGGGCGGGATTCATAGTCGCTCTGGTTAGGCAGCACGGTCATACTCTGAATAATCTCAACATCTGGTTGCCACCACGTTGCAGCTCGTAATCCACGCGAACCACGTCGCTCACCCATCCGTCGGCTTCAAGCGCCGCCCGCACGGCATCCGTATGCGGTGACGGCTCACGACTCAGAGTCAAAAGCGGGAATACCCGCACCTCATGAGCCACCCGACACAGCTCGCGCACCGACCGAACGTGAAAATCCGCTGAGAGCAAATCTGAATACAGAAACAGCAGGTGCGAGCAAACCGCGACTCCAAACGAACCAGTGCCGAATGGAAGGGAAGGCAACTCTGCCACGACATAGCGCCCCTCACCCAAACCACGGACGTAGTCCGCTAGAAAGGCCTCCAACGCAGCACGACGATTGGCCAGAAGCGCGTCTGGACTGTGATGATAACTCCATGTCCAGTCGCCCGGGGTAGCCCGAACCTGAGCCATTACCGAATCCGCCGTCCCCTCAAAGCGAGCTCGAATGTCTGCGCCTGAATGGGCGTAAAGCGGATCGGCTGAGACCGCGCGATAACCACAAGCTGACACCTCCGCCGTGAAACTCGCCGGGCCTCCGCCGCAATCCAGCACGCCTTGAGATAAGTCCTCTGCTGTGAGGCTGAACATCAACTCATACTCTTTGCGCGAGCGTCCCCACGGAACAATTTGGTCGAGATGAACAGCCATACGGTTAGTGCCGCCTAACGGACCAACGTTCAATGGCCGGCACCGCGCCGACCGACTTTCGATTCTACCAACAGGTTCGACGCGGGGCCGGCCCGTTGCAGTGCATGGTTAGGTGGCAGGCCGAACCGCTGCTTTCACAGGCCGAAGCCGCGCGTGAATCCCCACGACCAACGACGGTCACCACACTGAGGGCAACGCCTACGCGCGAACAGGAGCCACTCGATTGCACTGAACAGCGAGTTTAGCACCAACACCCCAAAAACGGCGAACGCCAATCCCGCCGGAATCAGCACGATCCACATCCACCACGGCGGTGATGAAAGTTCAGGAACTTGCCCCACTGGCATGTGACGCTGCAATATTTTCAGGGCGAGGTTCGCGCCGAAGATCCACAAGCCCATAAGGCCAAGCATGTAGAGGCCGCAACTCGCCGACGGAAGACAGCCCCGCGACTCCTCATACTTGCAGGCCTTACACCGGTAGATCACCTCTGCCACCTAACATCGTATTCTGAAACTCAACCGTGCAGAGAACACTCTGACGGGATCATTCGGAAAAACGCGATATTGGCCAGATTGCGGGGCGAAGTCAACCATTTCGGTTTTGATTGACGCGGCAAACTCTTGCGCTAGGTTGGGATGGCATTGGGGATGCAGGTCGTTGCCGCTCACGAGACGGCGTTGCGTGGCACCCGGCTTAAGTAGGAAAAGACCGGAGCGAAAAGCGCCTGCGCGAGGGCTTTTCGCTAGACGCGGGGCGGGATTCATAGTCGTTTGGTTATCTGGCAGTGTTCCGCCAGAACTCTTCGAAATGTGGTTTGCACAATTCGCATGCATGCCGTCGAAGACGCGCCCACTTTGGATCGTTCGGATCAAGCTCATCAGCCCGCATTGCTGCCTCGACGAACGCTTCCACCTCGACGGGCGGATCGTCCATCAGTGCCTGTTTCTGCTTCTGGTCGAGACACATGCCCAATACCACACAGAGGTCGTAAAGAATCGCCTCCACTCGCGCTGGGTACATTTGCTCGCGCATAGGGCGTCGGCCGGCGGCCGGATAACGAACAGGCCTGTATGCCGAGTGCGCCGTGAGGCCAGCGTTGGGCGGTCAGCGGCGGTCGCACTGGGCATCAAGTCTGGTTGAACTGAACCGGCCGCTGGTAGGGGGATTGTATCGACCGGCCTCGGGTTTGTCGCCCGCGATGATTCGCGACTTGGCGTCGATCCGGAAGTGCGTCTTAAGAAGGAAAAGGCCGGTGCATAAAACCGCCCGCGCGAGGCCTTTCCGCTTGCCGCGGGGCGGGATTCATAGTTGCCGGGTTATCCCACGGCTTCAGTGCCACTTCGCGCCGCACCACAAGCACTGCCGCGTCTTCTCGTTCACAAGGACTCGCTGACATTGCGCACAGCGATGAATGAACACGCTTTCCTTGTGCGGAAGAAACTTGGTCCAGAATGTCTGCTTCTCAAGCTTCTTAAACGCCACGGACCAAGCCTCGGTCAACTCTGGGCGCATTTCTGGCGTGATCGGATCGATATCCATCACATTGCCGTTGACTGAGAGTCGTTTCTCTGTTTCATACGTTTCGTTGCGGATTCGCTGCCACTCGAGAACGTGCTCCCAGTACTCAGCGCGCAGCTGAGCCGGCAACTCGTCGCGCACGCGTTCCGCAGAGGGCATGCAATCGCGCGGCCGTACGATCTCGGGGTAATTGCGAAAGACGTACCCCATCAGCTCGCTTTCGTCGTCGTAGTGTCGCATCGCCGTGGGATAACAGGACTTTATGCCGAGTGCGCCGGGAGGCCAGCGTTGGGCGGTCAGCGGCGGTCGCACGGGGCATCAAGTCTGGTTTAACTGAACCGGCCGCTGGTGGGGGGATTCTAACGAATGCGGGGGGGCTTGTCGCGTGGGAACGCGGTTTCGAAATTTGAGGAAACCCGGTTTTGCCTCGAAGAGCGCTCCACTGCGTGTCGCGGCTAAACCACCCCAAAACGCGCAACAGGCAAAAACGGGAATCGGAGAAAAATTGGGTCGATTTTCGGGCAATTCTGAGTGCGCGTTGCGCGCCAGAACTGTTCTGGC
>JBGSMH010000431.1:0-4706 GCA_041740275.1 Phycisphaerae bacterium | reverse complement strand
CCGATGCAACAAATGCAACAAGTGAAAGAGGTGCAGCAAAAATCCGATACGCGTTCATCGGCGTCCGGAGTATTGGCAGGCCGTTTGGAGTTGTTGTTCTTGGAGGCTTTTGACATCCGGGGCAGTCGAGACGATAAAAGACCTTGGAGTCTTATTTATGCCTTTGCTCGCCTCGTCGCACCCGTTTCTGCCCAAGTCGATCGTCTGCTTACGCGAGGGGTTCGGCAAAAAGTATCTGGCCGCCGACCTGATCGCGGGGGTGACGGTGGGGATTATCGCGATCCCGCTGGCGATGGCGTTTGCGATCAATTCAGGGCCGGGGCTGACCCCGCAGATGGGGCTTTATACCGCGATTGTCGCCGGGTTCCTGGTCTCGCTGTTTGGTGGGTCGCGTGTGTCGATCGCCGGTCCGACCGGGGCGTTCATGCCCATCCTCTATGTCATCGTCCAATTTCACGGCTATGACGGACTCTGTATCGCGTCAGTGATGGCGGGCATCATCCTCCTGCTGCTTATGGGCGTCTTTAAGCTCGGCTCGCTCATCAAGTTTATCCCTTACCCGGTCACCACCGGATTCACCAGCGGGATCGCGATCATCATCTTCGCGTCGCAGATGAAAGACATGTTCGGCCTACAGATGGGTTCTCCGCCTCCGGAGTTCGTTCACAAATGGGGCGCGTACTGGGCAGCGTATCAACTGCACGGCATCAATGTCGCATCAACCTTAATCGGCATCGGCGGGATCGTGCTGATGGTGCTCGTGCGACGATTCGTCCCACGTATCCCCGGTGCGATCGTCGCAGTGGTGGCGGCATCGGTCGTCGTCGCGGTGTTTCAACTCGACACCCGGTTCGGTGTGGAAACAATCCAAAGCAAGTTCGGCGGAATCCCACGCGAATTGCCTTCGATCAATGTTTCGTGGGTCGGCGCGATCACCTTCGATAAGGTTCGCGAACTGATCCCGGCGGCGACCACCATCGCCTTGCTGGCGTCGATCGAAAGCCTGCTCTGCTGTGTGGTGGCAGACGGAATGATCGGCGGCAGGCACAAATCCAATTGCGAGCTGGTCGCTCAAGGCGGAGCGAACATCGCCAGCATTTTCTTCGGCGGACTACCCGCGACGGGCGCGATCGCACGCACCGCCGCCAACGTCAAGTCAGGCGGACGAACGCCACTGGCGGGGATGATTCACGCGGTCTTCGTCCTACTGTGCATGGTCCTGCTCGCCCCGCTGGCGGCGAAAATCCCATTGCCCATCTTCGCCAGCGTTCTGATCGTCGTCGCCTGGAATATGAGCGAGAAGGATCACTTCCTCTCCCTGTTCAGGGCTCCCCGGTCCGACATCCTCGTTCTGCTGACAACGTTCGGCCTGACCGTGCTGGCGGATCTGACCGTCGCGGTTATGGTCGGCATGGTGCTGGCGGCGATGCTGTTCATGAAACGCATGAGCGAAGTGACCAGCCTCGGCGTGCTCAGGGACGAGATATCCGAAACCGGCACCGAACTGCCCGATCCGACCGACCCACAATCGCTCGAACAGCGCGATATCCCTGCCGGTGTCGAGGTCTACGAAATCAACGGGCCTTTCTTCTTTGGCGTCGCCGACCGGTTAAAGGACACGTTGCGGGAGTTGGGTGACAAGCCCAAGGTCTTTATCCTGCGGATGCGCCGCGTCCCGGCGATTGACGCCACCGGCATGCATGCGTTGGATGAGTTTTACGATAAGTGTCACAAACAAGGCACGCGCCTGCTGCTATCGGGCGTCCATGCCCAGCCGGTCTTTGCGATGCAAAAGTATGGTTTGATCGACAAGATTGGCCTGGACAATATGTGCGACAATGTCGATGAAGCCCTGCAAAAAGCCCGGGAACTCACCGGCGCACCAGCGCCACAACCTGCCGTCGTTGCGGGCGATCCAAAAATTTCTTCCTGACCTGCAACTTTTCTGCTTTGCGCGCGTCCAAGAGAGGTAGGAGACTCTCTATGCGCAAAATCCTGCCCGTCGTTTTGGTTGTCCTATCCTTTTTCCTGTCAACGACTTACGCCATGTTCATGATGGTGGACGTGGATGTGCCGGTTGATGAAGTACTAAAGCAACTGGATCAGAACGCCAAGGACAAGCCCAAGGACGCCCATACCCAGTACCTGCTCGGCCGCGTACATAGTCTCGCCTGGGCAATGGGTGGAAATCAGGTTCGACTCATCCCCGGCGACGGAAAAGACAAACTGCCTGATTTTCCGGCCTATGCCTCAGTTCGCGTGTTTCGCAGCAGCGACAAACCCGCAGACGAAGTTGCAGTGAAACATCTGGATCAATCCATCGATTCGTATCGAAAAGCCGTCGAACTCGATCCCAAGAACGGGCTGTACCGACTCGGGCTGGCGTGGATGCTCGAGCAAAAATTGGGAACCAATGTCCAACAGGAGCCCGGGCAGTTGCGCGGTGTCGAACTTAACATGGGCGATCAGCAGTTGGTCGCAGTCGATGCCCCCAAGCCCGCGACCCAGCCGGCGGATCGATCCAAGCAACTAAAGGAAGTGATCGATCATTACGTCGCGGCGTTTGACCTGAAGCTCGAACATGACATCAAAACCAACGACCGGTTGATGGCCGGTGACGCGTTCATCAGCGCCGAGGCGGCACAAAACGCGATCCGACTCATCAAATCCACCGACAAGCCCGACGAAAAGCTGATCGCCCGCCTCCAGGAAGGGCATGACAAGGTCATGTCACAGCCGATGGCGATCACGCCGGTCATCATCGCGCTTCACCCGCGCGACACGCTGGCCGATCTAGTCAACAATGACGCGGCGGTGGCGTTTGATCTGGCGGGCATGGGAACCGGACACAAGTGGCCTTGGGTCAGTGCCCGCGCTGGCGTGCTGGTCTGGGATCCAAAGCAAACCGGCATCATCACCAGCGGCAGGCAACTGTTCGGCAATATGACCTGGCAAATACTCTTCCATGACGGCTATGAAGCCTTGGCGACGCTCGACAAGGATCGCGACGGATTGCTGGCGGGTAAAGAGTTGAGCGGGGTCGGTCTATGGATCGACAAGAACGAAAACGCCGTCAGCGACGCAGGGGAAGTCGTACCCGCGACGCAGGCGGGGATCAAGTCGATCGCGGTCAAAGCCACCGCCGATTCCATTGGCACGCTGCACATCGAAAGCGGCGTGATCTGGACCGACGGCAAATCCACCCGTAGCTATGACTGGTTGCCGGAATCGAAGTGAGTTGGGCCGTTGAAAGTTTGGAGTTTGACGTTGGCAGAATATGTGGCGTGACGGGTGTGGCGTGAGCGATGGGGGGGGGACGCTTTACGACACACCCGTCACGCCACAATTCGCATCACCACCACAAAGTGCATCCCCGCCGCCAGCAGGACCATGACGTGCCAGAGGTCGTGCGACCCGAATACGCCCGGCCACAATCGTGGTCGGTTAAGCAGAAACACGATCGCACCCAGCGTGTAGATGATCCCGCCTAGCAATAGCAGCAGCAAATTGCTCCAGTCCAATCGCTGAACCAGCGGTGCCAGCGCCACCAGCAACATCCAGCCCATCGGCACATAGAGCAGCACCCACATCCGCTGCGGGCCGTGCCACAACACCATCGTAATCCCGAGCAGCGCCAGCCCCCACTCGACGGCCAGAAGTGACCAGCCCCATGCGCCGGACAGAGTAATCAAACAAATCGGTGTATACGACCCGGCGATCAAACAGAAGATGGCGGCGTAGTCGATCCGTTCCAGAATGCTATCGACGCGCGGGCTGCAATGGATCGAATGCGCCAGTGCACTGGATGTGAAGAGGAAAATCAGGCTCCCGCCGTAGATCGACACCGCCACGACGCTGGAAACGTCGCCACGCGAAGCTAGGATCAGCACGATCAATCCGACGACGGATACGATCGCGCCTGCGCCATGCGACAACCCGCAAAACGGGTCTTTCACCCATCGCGCAATGCCGCTTTCAGGTCTGGTGGGGATTGAGGACATTCGAACAAGACTATACGCATGACAAGCGGCTTCAAGCCGCTAAATCAACGTTAATCCAGATCGACGACCCGCGCCGCAACGGTGTGGCCGTCGGCGTTGAACAACTGGGTCGATTTTGACGCCGCCAATGCCGGCCAATCGCACTCGGCATCGACCGAATGCAGCGTCGGGGTGGACATGTGGATCTGCCCGCCCGAACCGTTGATGATCCGGGGCATCAATGCCCCGGCGACGACGTGGACCAGTTCTTTCATGCAGTCGTCGGCCTTTTCCAACGCGTCCTGCCTCGATCCGACGGCACCCAGCACGTTTGCGGCGAGCATCAGCGTAAACTCACGTGAGGCGATCACCTCCACCCGCCCTCGCTGAGAGCCATGAAACGACAGTGACACCCCCACCGGATTTACCGGGGGCACCGTCGCAGCCACCACCGGCTCGGCCACCAGAAACGCCATCGTCTCCAACGAACGGGTCACGGTTTCGATTAACGCTTCTTTATTCATTTCGTGCAACATCTTCGTCTCCAGACGGTTTCCCGCAGGTTCTCTAACTCGAATACTCCAATTGTTATCGGCAAGGATTGGGAGAACAGTTAGGAGAAAACCCGCGCAAGGACGAAGCATATCGTCACAATCCACCGATTGCTGGGTTGAAGAAGCTGTCTGCTATGCCCGAACCGGCTTTTTGGTCAGGAGCGACACCGCG
>JBGSMH010000430.1:0-9169 GCA_041740275.1 Phycisphaerae bacterium | reverse complement strand
CTAACAAGGAGAGGGATATGTCTACGGACTTTCTCCCACATCGTGACTCAGACCTGTTGGGCTGGGCGTCGAACTTCGCGACGAAAATCGAAGAATACGGAATGGCGGTAGGGTTAACCGATCCGCAAATCGTGGGTTACGCCACCCTGAAAGATGCGTTTGCAGCGGCCTATGCGGTCACGCAGGATTTTAGCACGCGCTCACCGGCGAGCATCGTGACCAAAGACACGGCCCGCGAGGCGTTGATCGACAACACGCGAGCGTTGGTGCGGATCGTCCAGGGATTCCCCGGTACGACCGACACCATGCGAACGACGTTGCGAATCACCGTTCGCAAGACGCCCGAACGCCAGAACCCGCCGGAGTTCGCACCGAAGGTGGGGGTCGCTGGCGTACATGGGCACACCGTGACGGTGACCGCCGAAGACCCGGCATCGGAAGTGAAGCGGAAGAAACTGGCCGGTGCGGTTGGCGTGTGGTGGTACCTGTATGTGGGCACCGAATACCCCGGCGACCCGGGCATGTGGGAGTTCTGTGGGCAATCCAATCACTACAGCCACGACATCACCCTGCCGCTGTCGCTGACACCGGGAACGCAGGTGTGGTTTACCGCAGCGTGGATCGACCGCAAGGGCCAGTCCGGCCCGCCGGCGTTGCCGGTCTCGGCGAATGTCGAATACTCCGGTGCGGCCAACGCCCAGAAGATCAAACTGGCGGCGTGAATGGTGAGTGGTCAGTGGTTAGTGGTGAGTGGTTAGAAATGCGGGTCTTCTCGACTTCTCTCGCCACTAGCCACTAGCCACTAACCACTCGCCTCATGCTTCTTCCCCGCTATCGCTTGCGGGCCTTGGGGGAGATGCCAAAAATATGGAACTGGTGCGACAGGGGCTCGTAGCCGTGCTCGCGGCAGATCTCATCGCGAAGTTGCTTGAGTTTGTCGGAATTGAACTCGATCACTTCCCCGGTCTCGACGCAGATCAGATAGTCGTGCGTGGTTCGGCCGGCGATGACTTCAAAATAGCTTTGGCGGTTGTCGAAAAAGACCTGCTTGAGAATCCCCGCATCCTGCAGGTGATTGAGCGTGCGGTAGACCGTCGCCCTGCTGACCCGGTGGCCGGAGGACTTCAGGTCCCCCGCCAGCGCCTCGGCCTCAAACAGCCCTTCGGTTCGCAGCGCGGCATCGAGAATCATCGCCCGCTCGGGCGTGAACTTCAGCTTTTGGCCGTGCAAATACCGGCGGAAAACCGCACACACCGGCTCGTACGCATTGGACGGACGGCTGTTGGAAGTACCGACCTTGGGGAGATTAACCAGAATCTGGGGTTGAGCGGCCATGGTCGAATGATAGCTTCATGCGTTTTTCACGCCACAGTTAGCGCCGTCGCCATAAACTGGTGCATGGACAATCGATCAATGACAATCTCTCGTCCGGCACAGGCGTTTAGTCTGGTGTCGATTCTGGCGATCATTGCCGCCATCGGTTCATTCGCGACCGGCCCGTTCCTTGGAATGCTCCTGGCGATCGCGGCGATTCTGCTCGGCGTTGTTGGCGTGGTACTGGCGCTGATGCCCAGAGTACGCGGCGGAATGATTTCGGTGGTTTCGATCCTCCTCGGTGTGATCGGCATCATCGCGGCGGTTTTTCGCGTGATCCTGTAGCGCCTTCTGCCCGCGACCGTCGATTTGCCATCCATTGTGCGAACTTGATCCGTCCGTATAATTTGCCCTCTCACAATGGGACTGATCGTACAAAAATTCGGTGGCACTTCGGTCGCGACGGCAGAGAAAATCCATACGGCGGCCAAACGCGCGGTGGATGCCAAGAATCGCGGGAATCAAGTGGTTGTCGTCGTCTCGGCGATGGGCGACACGACCGACGTATTGGTCGATCTGGCCAATCAGGTCTGCACACATAACGATAAAACCTACAACCCGCCCAAACGCGAAATGGATCAACTCCTGGCCACCGGCGAGCAGGTGACCATCGCACTGATGGCCATGGCGCTCTCGGCACAAGGCCACCCTGCCATCAGTTTCACGGGCGGGCAGATCGGGCTGTTGACCGACAACGCATTCTCCAAAGCCCGCATCCAGTCGATCAACCACCAACGCATTCGCAATGAACTCGAAGGCGGCAAGATCGTCATCGTCGCCGGGTTCCAAGGCATTACCCCGGACGGCGATTTTACAACGCTCGGCCGCGGAGGATCCAACGCCACGCTCGTCGCGCTCGGCGCGGTGCTCAAGGCCGATGTCTGTGAGAATTACACCGATGTGGACGGCATTTTCACCGCAGACCCACGCATCGTGAAGAATGCCCGGAAGATCGATCACATCACCTACGATGAGATGCTCGAACTTTCCGGCCAGGGCGCGTCGGTCCTGCAAACGCGTGCCGTTGAGTTTGCCAAGAAATACAACGTCCCGATCGAAGTCCGCAACAGCGGCAACGACCATCCGGGCACCTGGATCGTCGCGGAGAACCCTAAAATGGAACATATTGTCGTCTCTGGTGTCGCACTGAAGAAGGAACTGGTTCGCATCACGCTCAAGTCGGTGCCCGATCAGCCGGGGGTGGCGGCGCGGATTTTCTCAACGATCGCCGCCGCCAACATCGTCGTCGATGACATCATCCAGAACGTCATGGACGACAACACCGCCAACATCAGCTTCACCGTCGAGCACGGCGACCTTGCCGATATCCGCCCGGTTATTGAGCGACTCACGCGTGAGTTGGGCGGCAGGAGCGTGGCGGCGTTTCATGACGGGCTGGCCAAAGTCAGTGCGGTTGGCGTGGGGATGAAAACCCACACCGGCGTTGCCGAGCGGATGTTTACCGCGCTGGCGGACGCCAAGATCAACATCCAGAACATCACCACCAGCGAGATCAAGATTTCCTGCATCATCGCCAAAGACGACGGCCCGCGTGCGCTGCAACTGGTGCATGATGCGTTTGAGCTGGAAAAAGCACGCTAGCCGAACAGGTTCAACATGCCTCGGGACGGTGGTCCAAATCCGCAGGCGCGTGCCGTTCGGCGGTACTGGACCCACCGGGCAATCGCGCTACTGATGCTGATCGCACTGGCCGGTGCGAGTCTCTGTAATCGCATTCAGACACCCCCCATCCGCAGCGACCTGGACGGCCAGCGCGTGCGGGTTGTGCGTGTGGTCGATGGCGATACGCTGATCATCGAAACCCCCGATGGAACAAACGAGCGGCTTCGCCTCAAAGGGATCGATGCGCCCGAACTCCCCAGCGACAACGTACCTGCGCCCCAGCATTTCGCGACCGAATCGGCAAACTACCTGCGTCAGCGGGTTGAGGGACGGGACGTCATCCTGCAATACGACGGAACAGAACGCCGCGACCGCTACGGACGGTTACTGGGCTTTGTCCACGTTACTGAGAACGACTGTATTAATCTGGCGATGGTGCGGGACGGCTACGCCTACGCCGATCGACGCTTTGACAGTTTCCTGCGTAGCAAGCTCGGCCAGGCCGAAGGCGAAGCCCGCCAGAAAAAACGCGGGCTCTGGGGAACCATCACGCCCGACCAGATGCCCGCCTGGAGGCAGCGGTGGATGAAGGATCGAGGGATCAGTACGGCGTCAGATTGACGCTGGAAAATGTCTTTTGCTCGATGGCGAGCAAGATGGCTGTCACGCCAATATTAATAAGTTGTATGAAGTTGATATGAATGTAGAATGCTTTTTTAGCGTACCGGGAATCTCGGAAGCCCCGTTTGACGCGAATAGGGAAAACACTCTTACACGGAGCACTCATGTCTGAAAATCTCTCGCCTGGCACAGGCATTCCGCAGTTTCGCAATGAACCAATTCTGGTCCTGGTACTCAGTTTCGTCACCTGTGGACTTTACCTGATCTACTGGAACATGAAGACCGCTGAGGTTCTCAATGCGGTCGCCAAGCGCGAGCTGATTGCGCCCACAGTCGCGGCGGTCGGCGGTTGCTGTATGCCTCTGAACGTCTACTTCTACTATGTCGCCGGTGAAGGATTGGCGGCATTGGGTGCGATGATCGGCAAGGAAGAAGAACTCAAGAACAAGAGCACGTTGCTTCTGATTCTGGGGTTCATCATCACGCCCGTCGCTGCGATGATCGTGCAAGGTCACCTCAATGAGCTGTACGACCGACAAGCTTGAAGCCACCACTGGCGGGCTTAGCCCGGCTCAGAGGCGTTTTCGGTATTACATTCTGGCGGTCGGCGCTACCACGCTGGCCGCCAGTTTTGTGTACGCGCCTTGGGTGGTCGATGGGCCGGTGCTGTGCCCGTTCCGCATGGCTTTGGGCTTGCCCTGTCCCAGTTGCGGACTGACACGCTCGTTCTGCAGCATTGCACAGGGACGAATCGCGACTGCATTTGGCTTCCATCCACTGGGACCCGTCCTATTTCTCGGCATGATCCTCGCGGTGGTGATCGCGGCGTGGGAACTGCTCCGTGGCCGGGCAACTTGGTTCGGCTACCGAATGTTGATGAGCCCAAAAATTGGTTGGACGATCGCGTACGGTCTGATCGCTCTTCAAATTTACCGTCTGGCTTCGCTGGCGATCACCGGGCAGTGGCGGGAAGAGATCACGCACTCGATGCTCGGTTGGGTACTTCACGGATTGGGTGCCTGAATAGCCAACAACCGCATTTGCAGACAGCGCGATTTGGCGTTGGACACGGCACGGACGTAAACTGCTGCCCAACTGAATCGGCGAGTATCCATCATCCTGCTGCTGATCCTCGTCGCCGGGCTTGCCCTGCGATTGGGATGGGGATTGTCACGGCCTGTCGATCAGGCGTACCTGAGTGCGCTGCCGGACCAGAACGAATATTTACAGATCGCACGAAGCCTGCTCGATGGCAAGGGGCTGGTTTTTTTTGATCCGAGCGTCAACCAGGCCGTCCACGCCTATCGCATGCCCGGCTGCCCGGCGTTTGTGGCGATCTGCGGGGCAAACGTCACGGCCGTGCGCATCGTGCAGTCGGTGATCGATACGCTTAGCGCGCTTGCGGTCTTTTTGATGCTCAAACCGGTGCTGCGCCAGCAGGCGGACGCGATGCGCCTCGGGGCGGCGGGGTTGGTGGCGTTCAATCCCTACCTCATCTATTTCTCCGCTACCCTATTATCCGAAACGCTTTTTGCCGCACTATTGGTCTGGGGCATGGTACTGCTGATCCGCACCAACCGGATCGCGTTTGTGTGCGGCATCGGACTGATGGTCGCGTCGGTCTATGTGCGTCCGGGCGCGATCGGCTTGCCGGTGATCATGACGATCGCGGCACAACTGGTGCGAAACATCCCCGGCGATAGCCGATCGTTCTGGCGAGTGCCCGCCGGAGCGTTATCGGTGGGGTTGTTGATCCTGGCGCTGTTGCCATGGGCATTTCGCAATCGTTATCACCCACAAGTCGGAGCGTGGGTATGGTCGACAACTAATGGCGGGATAACGCTTTACGATGGGCTGAACCCGCTGGCAGATGGATCGAGCGATCAGTCGGGCTTTAGAACCTGGCCGGAATTGCAGTCGATGACCGAGGTGCAGCGATCGGACTATTTCACATCGCTCGCGAAAAGGTTCGCCATGCAACATCCTGACGCAGCGATCCAGTTGGCAGGGAAGAAGATTTTGCGGACGTGGTCGCCTATCCCGCTGAGCGCCGAATACGGGCAGAATCGGCTGTATGTGCTGGCCGGGCTGGGGTTTGCGCTGCCGCTGTTCATATTGACGATCATTGGACTGTGGTATGGGCGGGTGAGTCGGTCGATAAAATTATACCTGCTGCTCCCGGCGATGTATTTTACGCTGGTACACTCTGTGACGGTGGGATCACTTCGGTACCGCGTCCCCGCGGATGTGCCGATGTCGATCCTGGCTTCTGTGGGCGCGGCGGGATTGTTGACCAGACGTCATGAGCGTGCGACAGCTTGATGGACCAGAACACGACGATCCAGATCGACACCCTCTTTGACCGGGCCGCCAAGCCCGCGTCGCGGATCACGCGCCGATCGCGCTTTCGCACGACACTGACGCTTATCCTGCTGATCATCCTGCTGGCGCTGATCGGTGGGTATGTTTTCGTCACCGATCCGCAGCGGGTGCGGGCGATTTCCGAATCCTATCTGACCGAACTGACCGGCGGGCCGGTGACGGTCGACCGGGCGACGCTTTCGATCTTCGAAGGGCTGAAACTCGACGGCATACGCATCACTGTGGATGACTCGGGCGAACCCGACGCGCTGTTGATGGAAGCCAAGTCGCTGCACATCAGTTACAGCCCGGGGGCGCTCCTGACGGGAAAGATCAAGGCCACGCGAATCCTGGCACTTGAGCCTCGTGTCTATCTGGTGGAAAACACCGACACCGGTTTGTGGAACTTTCAACGGCTATCGCGGCCACAGCCCCCCACCGACTTCAAGCCTGACCCGTCGGGCGACGGACCCTTGCCGCTGCCGGAGGTGCTGGTGCGAAACGCGCGCGTCGAGTACGCGCAGATCGCCCACGATCGATCGAGCAGCGTCGGCTCACTGAGCATTGAAGGTCAGCTCACCCCAGACGTCGACAACACCTACCGCTTCCGTCTGCAAAGTCGCGGCGGAACCAGTGGCGTGTTTCCAATCGCCGAAGGCTGGCTCACGCCCGGCGGACAGCGGCTGGGCGTGGTATTGCGTGATGTCGAGTTTGTCGATGAAATCAAGACCATTCTGCCCGCAGTGGTGCGACGATTCTGGGAAGAACACCGTTTGGCGGGTCGCATCGGCGAGACGCGGGTCAGCTATTACAAGCGTGAATCAGGCAAGCCCGGCTTTACCGTCGAAACCGATCTGGACGGCGTGCGGATGATCGTCCCGGCGGGTAAGTACCTCGGTCCCAAGGAACGCGCTCGCATCGACCGCTGGCGCAACACTTACACCCGCCTGGCAAGTCCGGCATTGGGCAACTCGCCGGTGGCGCGGATGCTGATCAACGCGATGCAGCCGGGTTCGCTGGAACTCGATGAGGTCGATGGCACATTCGTCTTCACAGATGAATCGATTGATATCAAATCGCTGGTGGCGCGGATGGAGAACAACCGCTTCAAGCTCAGCGGACAGCTTGCCGGGTATGATGCCAACGCGCCATTCAAACTGCGGGTCGAATCGCTAAAGAGCGAAAACTTGGTCATCCCTGAGGCACCGACTTACATCAAGGCGCTGCCCTGGCCGGTGCAGGAGATCTACTACCGGTACAAGCCCAAGGGTGCGGCCAGTTTCTGGCTTGAGGTCACCCGCAAGACCGCCGGTGCCGCGACACAACTCGCCGGGGAAGTGAATTTGCATCAGGCCTCGTTTGCGTTTGAGCGGTTCCCCTATCCGATCGATCGCGCCGAGGGCAAGTTTCGCTTCAGCACCGATCCGGCGACCCATGACGATGTTCTGGAAATCGTCTCGGTCACCGGGCGTGGCTACAAAGGTGGACCTAACGAGAACGCGGTGATCAATGTCAGTGGCACTATCACTCCGCTCGATGAGTTTGCAGGGTCAGACATCGTGGTGCGTGGGCAGGGGCTGGTGAGTGAGCCGTTATTGATTGAAACAATGCCGCGACCGACCAGAGAGACGGTTCAGCGGTTTGATCCAGAGAGCACCGGGAAATTGCCACAGTTCAAAGGCGATTTTGAATGCGTCATTCACTGTCCGCGCGGCCTTGCTCGCGATTGGAAAATCACCACGCTGCTCAAGATCGAATCGGCTACGGGCAAACTGGCAACGTTTGCCTATCCACTAAAGGACGTGGTGGCGCAACTGGTTGTGCATGAAGAGTTTATCGAAGTTCAGAAGGCCGACATGAAGCACCCTGATGGCGGGACCGTGTCGCTGACCGGCAAGGTCGATTGGAGACGTCGGGTCGCCGGAACTCAGGAGCCACTGATCCAGACCGATCTCAAGCTCATCGCCCGCAACATGCCGATCGATAGCGACTTGCTTGATGCCTTGCCCGAGACCAAACGGAAGTGGATTCGCGAGATCGGCTTGACCGGCCGGCTCGATATCGACGGGAAGATCATTCCCGAACACCCCGACAGCGACGAACCGACCGCAGATCTTTCAGTCAAACTCCGCAGCGGTGCCGCGACGGTGGGCAGTGGAAAGATCAAGCTGACCGAAATCTCTGCCGACGCGACGATCGCCGGTTCCAAGGCGTCGATCAGCAATGTCCGCGCGTTGCGAGGCGATGCCAGGATCGAGGGCAAGGCATCGTTCGACTACACCGACGAAGCCAACCCGCAGGCGATCGCCAATGTCAGCGTGCGCGGGTTGGCGGTGGATGAGTCGCTGATCAAGTCGTTGCCTGAAAAATCGCAGGAGGCGATCAAATCGCTTAAGCCGGACGGAACGGTCGATCTGGACATCGAATACGCCGCCGGGGGGTATCGATTGGTGCTGAGGCCAAAGTCGCTTGCGATCACCGCCCCAGCAATCGGGTTGGAACTGAAAAACGTTCAAGGCGAACTGACGCTGTTGCGCGATCGCGTTTCGCTCAAGGACGTCACCGCCAATCTCGGCAAAGCAACATTGTGGGCGTCGGGGACCATCGAACCGACCACCGGAATCACTGAACTGACACTGGCGGGCAAAGACCTCAAGATCACGCCCGAACTGATGGCGGCGATGCCCGAGTCGATCCGATCTGCGCTGGGTAACGGCGATCTGGGTGGAACAATCGCGTTTGAATTCAGCAAACTCAATGTCGGGGAATCGAAAGACAACAAGCCGCGTCCGGTGGAGTTTGCCGGCACGCTTTGGCTGGCCGATGCGTCGGTGAAAGCGGGCGTGCCGCTGACCGAGATTACCGGCGTCGTCACCGCGTCTGGACGAGCCAGCGGGGGCAAACTAACCGAACTGTCCGGCGATGCGACCCTTGAATCACTCAAACTTGCCGGTCGACCCGTAACCAAGCTGACAGCTAAGCTCATCAAGCCCGCCGACCAGGATTTGATCCAGATCGCCAAGATCGACGGGCGAATCGCTGGCGGACAGATCGGCGGGCAAATCGATTCGATCCTCTCGGGCAAAGACCCGCGCTTCGGGCTATCGCTGGTCCTCCGCAACGCCAGCGTCAGCGAAATCACCGGCGAAATGGAAAAACCCATCGACGGGCAACTCACCGCCAGCCTCTC
>JBGSMH010000429.1:0-11427 GCA_041740275.1 Phycisphaerae bacterium | reverse complement strand
CCTCGATCGCGAAGCAGCGGCCGGGCTCGTCCTCGGCATACTCCTGCATGTAAATCACTGCTCGGCCGGCCCAGATTTCGTACAACTCCGGCGGCCGCCAGCCGCTGTGCTGACTGATCCGATGCACATGCCCCTGACTTCGCACCGGTTCCTCCCCCAATTGCCCGGCCGCATAAGTAACCACGCCAAACAGCAGCATTCGCTTGTCAAGTTCGGCGCGGTGTTCGTGTCGGGCGACGTCCATGCAGATCGCATAGACCGGGTCCGGTCCGCTGCAATTCGGATCGCGCAGGCTCTTGCGGATCGCGTCCAGCGAGCGCAGTTCCGGCGTGGGTCCGTAGCAGCCTTCGCCGATCGTCCAGCCGAGCGGGTCGTTCGTGGGTCGGACGTTGATTCTGGGATCGAAGGTCATGCGTTTGTCCTGACAAAGGCTTTCATGGTCGCACATTCGCCAGCAACTGGGCGGATGACGTACTTCCCAACGGCGGCCGGGATGATGAATGTTTCGGCGTAGTGGACGGTGAACGGCTCAAACGCGCCGGTGGGGCTTTCGACGATCGCTTCCTCGCCTTGAACCAGATTCAACACGTTGACCCCGCCTTGCGTGTCGTGAGCGACGGGCTTGGCAAACCAGTGCCTGCGCGTCTCAATAAACTCGGCCTCGTGCAGGCCGGTGCGTTCTTCACGCCATCCGTCGCCGGAGGCGATCGGGGTGGTCTGATTGACCAGATTTTTCATCGTCCAATCGGTATCGCGTTGGTATTGCAGATTGGCAGAACCATGTTGGATATTGATCGGGCGCGGCTGACCATTCAGATCGAGGCGGCCCCAGTCCCACAGTTTGAATGTGAAAATGTAAGGCGTGGCACTGATCTCCAGCACCATCGAATCCTTCCCGCTGCAATGAATCGTCCCGGCGGGGATGAGAAAGTGATCGTGCGTCTTGGCGGGGATTTTGTTGACGAACCGTTCGGCGTCCAGCGGCGTGCTGGCATCCTTCTGTGCCGATTCCAACGCCGTCACAAACTCTGCCGGATCGACACCGGATTTGAAGCCCAGATAGACGCAAGCATTGGGCTTGGCATCGAGCATGTAATAGCTCTCGTCCTGCGTGTAGTGAATGCCGAAATGCTCCTGAACATATTCGGTCAGCGGGTGGACTTGCAGGCTCAGATTCCCGCCATCCATGGTGTCCAGAAAGTCAAAGCGAATGGGAAACTCTGCCCCGAATCGGCCGTAGACGGCTGTGCCGAGCAACGCTTCGGGGTGTTGATGCACCAGATTGATGCTGGGCAATTCGATTTGTATCGATCCGAAGCGCAGCAGCAGGGCGTTTTCTTCAGGCACACAGTCAAAACACCACGCATAGTTGACCGGCTCTTTAGGCAGATCGCAAAACTCTTTCATCCACTGCCCGCCCCAGACGCCCGGATCAAAAAACGGCACGACACGGAACGGTTGGCTCACACATTGCTCAAGACCTGCCCGCACCGCATCGGCCGAGACCAGCTTGGGCGTTTTGGGGTCGTGCATATCCAGAAACAGGTCGATTTGTTGCCAGATCGCCCGCTTGTGCCGGTCTGCGACGCGCCAATCGACAAAAAACGCCCACTTGTATTTTCGCCAGACGCCGTCACTCAGATTCTCCACACCGAGATTGCTTAACTTGCCACGTCGCTGGCGAAGCTGAATCTCCCAGCGCGCCAGATCGGCATAGACGCACAGGTCCGCTTGGAGGATCGCCGCCGCACCCACGCCGTACAGAATCAGGGGTTGATCATCGAGCGAGGCTTGGAACGCCGCGACCTTGGCATCATCGAAAAAGTCCGCGATTCGAAGTCGAGACAACACGCCGAAAACCGGATCATCGGTTACCCACGGTTCGACCATCGCCCGGATCGCTTCCGGCGATTTCATCAGGTCGGCAGTGTGGGCGATGCGATGATTCGGGAACGCCGATCGGAGCAGCTCGATGATCGCCTGATCGTCGGCACCGGGGTAAGTATCGATGCTGATGCGCCGATGCGACCCAGCCATTGTCTTGAGAGCGTCGATGACTGGTGCCTTGCCCGAGGCACAGACATCGGGCGTCATGGGGACATTGACGCAGGGAAACTTGTCGTAATTGGGAGGTCGATTCACAGATACTCCAAAGGTGAATTGCACAAAACGTCCAGACCGAGCAAAGCGGCGTCGTCGCCGAGGGAAGCGGGGATGACGGGCACCTGATGACCCGGCGTCCACGCGCGCGAGGCGGCGTCGTTCAAGGGTTTCAAAAGATCATCTCCCGCCCGCACGATCCCGCCGCCGACGATGATGCGTTGGGGATCAAAGGTGTGGATGAGGGTGATGACGAGCGATGACCAGATCGACAGGCTGCGATCGCGCAGCCGAATCGCCAGCCCGTCCCCGTCGGCGGCGGATTGGAAGAGCCGGGCGTAATCGAAATCGGGCGTTGTCGAAAGTGTGCTTTTGGCGAATGCGGCGTCGGCTCGGGCGAGTTGTCGGACATGATTGAGGTGTTGCATAGCTTCGTAGCACCCGCGCCCGCCGCACCCGCAGGGAGGACCGTCGGGATCGAGCACCAGATGCCCGCACAGATTGCCCGCCTGCCCGGTTCGCCCGCGCAGCGGTCTGGCGTTGATGATCACGCTCGATCCGATGCCGGTTCCCAAAGTCAGCATCACCACATCGGTACAATCGGCGCCTGCTCCGCATCGCCATTCTCCGAGCATCGCGGCGTGGGCGTCGTTTTCCATCATGATGGGCAATCCGAACGACGCCCGACTCCATGCCGATAAATCCACGCGATCCAGATCCGCAAACTTGTCCTGCATCGGCGACATGATCCGCTGCGATCGCACATCCACCAGCGTCGGCACGCCGATCGCCAACTGCGAACAGGACGGCGTGAGCAGGGGCGCGATCGCGTCACGAAGATCATCCAATAGCGATGCCACACCGGCATCGCTTCGGGAGGCGATCGTGCCGCGTGCCTCCACTTTGTCCGCTGCAACCCGGCCGATTTTTGCGGTCGTCCCGCCCAGATCAATCGCGAGGATGCTCATGGTTCGTTCCTCCACAATTCGATGCCCATCTGAAACCGGTCGGCACGGTAATAGCAATGACAAAATTCAACGGCCTGATCATCGCCATCAAAGGTTCGCCGTGTTCGCAGCAGCAGCGGCTCGCCTTTTGGACAGGCCAGCGATTCGGACCGCGCGCCATCGCAACGAATCGCGCCGATCTGTTCGACCGATCGCCGGACGACCACGCCGGAGGTCTGTTCGATTAACTGGTACAGCGGCGTGGAGAAGTCGGATCGGGTGGTCAAATTGAGTCGCGGATGAATGAACGACTCAAACGCCACGATCGGGCCATTGATGTCGCCGCGGATGCGGGTGACTTGCAGGACTGCGGTCGCGCGCCGAAGTGCGAAGAATCGTCGCACATCATCATCGGGCTGAACGGTCGCGGCGAGCGTTCCAAAATCGCGCACCTGCACGCGCTGACGCCCCATCTCGGCCGAAAAGCTCGACCATGCGGTCAGATTGGTCACCACGGGTTGATGAATGACAAAAGTGCCCCGGTTTTTCTGGCGTCGCACCAGGCCTTGCTCGACCAGCCGCGACATCGCGGCACGGATGGTGTATCGAGAGAGTTTCAGCGTTTGGGCCAGATCGACTTCGGTTGGCAGCGGGGATTGGCCGGTGTAATAGCGGGGTTCGTGGGTTAACTGGCGCAACAGGCGTTCGACCTGCACATTCTTAGGCAGATCAGACTTCGGATCGATGGAGAGCTTGCGAACCATATGATGATCAGGCCGAGCGTTCGATCACGGGCTTTCCGTCGCGACAAAACACGCGCACACCAAACCCGCCGGGCGTCAGTGCGTCGTAATCGTGCCCCGCATCGCTCGGCCAGCACGCGCCGACGCGCAACTGTGTTGCGCCCGTGTTGACCAGCCGGTGTGCGGTGTGGCCGGGGATAAAGTGCAGCGATCCGGGTTTAACCGCCTCCACGCGCGCGTTGCGATCCCGATCCATCAGCAGCAGCAGTCCTGTACCCGATAGGCCCCAGTAATACTCGCAGCGGTCGGATTTGGAATGGAAATGCCCGCGGGTCATGAAGTATTCGTCGCCGACCAGGCCGGGTTCGAGGATCGAGATCCCAAAAAACAGCCCGGCCTCGGTTCCTTCGGGAACCGGCAGGTGCGCCAAGACCGAATACGCCAGCGCGTCCGGTTTCGCAGCGGCCCGCGCGGCATCGTCGCGGAAGACGCCCTTGAGCTCGACCACCTTCTTGCGGGCCATGATCACAGTCGGGCCAGTCAGGTCGTTATCAGCAAACCAGACAGACGGTTCGATGACAGGGACGGTCGATGAAGGGGTGTCGTTCATATGTCCGGACATATTATCGAACCGGCTGCGCAGGGGCAAGGCGAAACGGGTCTTCACTTCCAATTTTCGGAGCAAACCCCGATACTGAATCGCATGTCTTTGACGTACGAAGCCGCAGGTGTGAATTATGACCGTCTTGACGCGTTTAAGCGTGCCGCGCAGCAGGCCGCGCGGACGACGATTGGGGCATTGGCGCAGCATGGGTATAGGGAACCGGAATCCACCCGCGGCGAAAGCGCTTACCTGATCGAATCGCACGAGGATTATCTGGCGCATGTCGAAGAAGGTCTGGGCACGAAAAACCTGGTCGCCGACGCGATGCAGCGGCTGACGGGACGGTGTTTTTATCACGCGATTGGCGTCGATACCGTCGCCACGATTGTCAATGACCTGATCACCTGCGGCGCCTTGCCGATTTCGGTGGCGATGCACGCGGCGGTGGGGGATAGTGAATGGTTCGCCGACGAACACCGCGCCGCCGAACTGGCACGCGGATTTGCCGATGCCTGCCGCAAAGCCGGTGCGGTCTGGGGCGGCGGAGAGACGCCGACGCTCAAGGGTATCGTCGAGCCCAACGCGATCGTTCTGGCGGGCAGTGCGATCGGCAAGATCACCCCCAAAGACAACCGCATCGTTGGCGATATCCAGGAAAACGACGCGATCATTTTCCTCGCCTCCTCGGGTATTCAGACCAACGGACTGACGCTCTGCCGCAAGATCGCCGAACAACACCCGCAAGGGTATCTGGCCGAGCTATCTGACAAGCGCACCTTTGGAGAAGCATTGCTCGATCCGTCGGTGATCTATGTCGATTTTGTCCGTGCCGCACAGCAGGCGTCGATTCCACTGCACTACGTCGCTCATGTCACCGGCCATGGCTGGCGGAAACTAATGCGGTCGGCCGAGTCGTTTGTCTATCAGATCGACACGGTTCGCGATCCGCACCCGGTCTTCGACTTCATCGCGACACATGCCAAACTCGACGCCCGCGAGATGTACGGCACATTTAACATGGGCATCGGCTTTGCGGCGTATGTCCCCGAATCTGCCTGCGACGCGACCCTGGCTGCCGCAAAAGCCTGCGGACATGATGCCTGGCGCGCCGGGACGGTGATCAGGCAGTCGGACCGAAAGGCCGTCGAAATCAAGCCGTTGGGGATCACGTTTGAAGGCGATACGCTTAACCTTCGGTGAAACATGTCCGACACACCCGCCGAGCGATTCAGCATCCGCATCGAACGCGAAATCCGCGTGATCGAGCTATTGGTCAGTGCCGATGTGGAATCAATTGAGTTCGACGCGATCAACACCAGTCTGTCGGCAGCGGTCGCGTCGCACGATGCCAAGCGATGGGTGCTGGACATGACGCAGGTCGGCTATGCGGGCAGCGCCTTACTTGGGTTGCTGGTCAATCTCCGCAGTGCGATCCGCCGAAAGTCGGGGACTTTGGTGCTCTGCTGCATGGACCCGATGATCGAGCGGACGCTCCGCACCGGCAGCATGGAACGACTGTTCGTAATCGTCGATACCCGTGAAGATGCCCTGGCCAGTTTCTAGGACATCACGCGGCTACGGGTCGTTGCCGCGTTCGAGTTCCACCCGTTTCATCGCCAGGCCCAATATCCCGGCGTCGGGGTCGACTCGCAGTGTGCCGGTGTCGCGAAGGTATTGAAGCATCTGAATCTGCAATTCGGCACGGGCACGCACGTAGGCATCTTGGGCATTCAAAAGTGACGTCTGGGCTTCGACCACTTCGCGCGAATTGGTCACACGACCGAGCAAAAGCGATTCATTGGCGAAATCCAAACGTTGTCTGGCCAGATCAATACCGGCCTGCTGGATCTGCAGCGTGTACTCGGCCGATCGGATGTTTCGCTCGGCGGAGCGAACCGATGCCAGCACCGTCTCGCGCAGATCGATCGCCCCGCGCTTGGCCTGCTCCAAGCCTATCAACGCCCGGCGATACGCATTTCGCTCGGGCAATCGATCGACGGGCAGATCCAGCGTCAGTCCGGCGTCGTAATCCAGTGCGCGAGAGTCAATTTGTCGGGCTGGTGTGTCGGGGCGATTGCCGATGCTCGCGCCACCGCTCAGATCCAGTGCCGGTCCGAGCAGATTTTCGGCATTCCTGGTACGACGCCGGGCGTCCTCCACACGATCCTCCGCCGACTGCAGGTCCAGCCGATACATCAGCGCCATCGCCTCGGCATCGAATGACTCCACATCAATCGCCTGCACATCCACTTCAACGGACGCGATCTCCAACGCCTGTGTGACCGGCATTCCGATGAAGATCTTGAAATTGTCCAGCGACGTTTGAAGTGCCAGTTGCGAGTCATTGAGTTGGTCTTCGGCGCTGAGCAAAGATTGCTGCGCACGCTGCACTTCCAACGCCGTCACCCGACCGGCGGCGAAGAGTGCTTCGGTTCGCTCGACCAGACTCAAGAGATTGCGGTAATTAGTGAAACGATTTCGAAGTGCGCTGTAAAGCGCAACGACTCGGAAATAGCGCGACGACGTGTCGACCGCGAATGCCCGTCGATAGTCTTCAAACGCACGTGTGGCATAGACCAAATCGCGCTCGCTCTGAATCAGCGGCTCAAGATTGATCAAACCCGCGCGTCGCCACAGCGGGATCGATCCGCGAATCGCCAGTTCGGCGTTCTCGCCATCGCTCACATTATCGTTGAGTGCATTGACGAAGCTGACCAGTCCGCTTGCCACGATTTCGCCGCCATAGGGCAATTGCTGACGCACGCCGGCCCGCTGGGTGATCGTTAGCGCCGAAGCATAATCCGCATCCGATTGTGACGCGGTATAGCGCATGTCCGTCGTGACAAACGGGCGGGGCGTGAACAAGTGTCGTTCGAGCGTCACCCCCAATGCCGACAGATAAAGTTGCTCCATCCGGTCTCGATAGGTTCGGCTGTTCAGCACCGCATAGTTGATGGCGGCGAACAGGTCGAGCTTGATATCCGGTTCCAGGCCAGTTTCCGGCCCAAAGGAAAGGCGCATCCGCTGGATGCGATAGGCATCGCTGAATATTTCCGCTTCGATGCTGGGCAAGGGTTCGCCGACATCGGGCGCGGGCGGACCCAGTGGCTCGACGGGAAGAACCAGGTGGACGGTTTTGATCGGATCGCCCTTCAGATCCGGCTGCTGCGTCAGCGGCACGCGCGCATAGGATTTGGGTGTGGGTTTGACGTCCTCAGGCGACTCGACCTGAACCTCGGGCGTGTAGCCGGAGGTTTGTTCCTGACGTTCGCGGATCAATTTCTGGACCTGACGGTCCGCATCATCCCGATACGCGTCGGCGGTACAGCCCGCGAGTGCGGGGATCAAAACGAGGGTCAGCAGTGAGCGTTGCAAAGCGGCTTTCCAGTTGATTAAGTCGTGATTGAGGCGTCCGTATCGGCGAGAAACGTCAGTTCATTCCGCACCCGCCCGGCCCGTTGCAGCGACCGCACATGGGCATTTCGCCAGCAGATTTGCCCGAACCCTCCGAGGCAACCGCAAAGACGCTGATCTTGCGATCGGTCTGCCTGCTGGCACATTTCGGGCAATGGATCGGGTCGGTGCTGGACATCGATTTGACCAGTTTCTCAAACGCATGATTGCACTTACGGCAGGTGTATTCGTACATGGGCATGGTGACGATAGTTATACGCGCAAACAGGGCAATTGTGGAGTGCGAAGCCGCCTCGGCGGCGGTGAAAGACCTTGGGATTGTCATTGATGACCTGTAATATCTAGCGCGGGCGTTGCCAGCTTCCTCCTTCGTCGGGCCGGGTGATGTGCATTTTGCGGTGAGGGCCAATTCAATCGTCTTGCGGAAGGTTCTCTAGTCCGTTCGAAAAGCGCTCAGCAGGGAATGAAATGAATCTGAGACCCAATCTGCTCTGGATATTTGTGGACCAACTCAGGTTCCAGAGCCTGTCCTGCAACGGGGATCCGAATGTGCGGACGCCGAATCTGGACCGATTGGCCGCTGAAGGGGTGAATTTCACCCACGCAATCAGCACTTGCCCGGTCTGCACCCCGGCCAGGGGCGCGGTGATGACCGGGTGTTACCCCAACCGTACGGGCATTCTGTACCTGGGCGATCTTCTGCCTCCGTCTCAACCCACGGTCAGCCATGCTTTCCGCACCGCCGGCTACCGGACCAGCTATGTCGGCAAGTGGCACCTTGCCAGCGCCCAGAATCCCTATGGCCACAACGAGGGGGCCGAATACTGGGTCCACCCGCTGCTCCGGGGCGGCTTTGAGGACTGGTTCGGCTTTGAGTTGTCCAACCATTTTTGGAAAACGAGATACAGCACCGGGGAGAAAATGTGGCCGCCACATGAACTCAACGGCTACCAGACAGATGCCCTGACCGACCTTTCCCTTGATTATCTGAAAAAACAGGCGGTATCAGGTGATGCACCTTGGTTTCATGTGTTGAGCTTGGAGACACCCCATCACGGGAGCGACCAGAACAATGTGGCCAGGTGCCAAGTCGGAAGCATAGCCCATGCCCGTCACCCGGCTCCTGCCGAATACGAAGCCCGGTTCTGTTGCGAGTCGATGATATTGCGTCCGAATGTGCCTGCCAGCCATCAGGAAGCCGCCCGCTCCCAGCAGGCCCAGTACTGTGCCATGATCGAGAATCTGGATGACAATGTCGGCCGTATCCTCGACTGGCTGGAGGACAGCGGCGAGTCTGACCGGACTCTGGTGGCCTTTTTTTCGGACCACGGGGAGATGGGGGGAAGTCACGGGCGTTTTCAGAAGTGCAGTCCCTACGCAGAGTCCCTGCGGGTTCCGATGATCCTCCGTTGCCCGAACCGACTGTTAGCGGGGAAGACTGTTTCTGCGCCGGCCAACCTGGTCGATATCTTCCCCACCTCCGCCGATCTTTGCGGCCTGCCGATTCCCGATGGGGTTCAAGGGTTGAGCCTGGCCCCGGTCGCCACTGGCCGCGGAGACCCGCCACGAGAGGCTTCGCTCGCGCAGTGGTTCGGCAACCCACGCTACAGCAACGAGGGTGGACTTGGCACCCAATGGAGGGGGATTCTCACGTCGCGTTTCACCTATGCCGTTTACGACAATGGCAGTGGGCAATTATTTGATGACCGGGAAGATCCGTATCAGTTGGACAATCTCTATTCGAATCGATCTTGCTCTCAGGAGCGTGCCGAACTGCACCGTCTGCTATGTGCAGAGATTGGGAAATCGGCAGAGCCTATTCCCGACTTCATCCGGGCGGCCACGCCGCGATGACCTCCGTCGAGAATCAAGCTCTAATCGCGGGCCCTGTCCGAACGCCATTCGCGTGAGCATTTTTCGCCGCCTAGAGAGTCGGCACCGTCGCCGTGAACCCGAGTTCCTCCTGGATGCGGCGGGCGTCGTAAACTGGAGCGAAGCTGTGTTCCGGCAGGTCGTACCAGGAGTAGTCGGCATCGTCGCCCCACCAGTGGCGAAGCAACGAAGCGGTGGGACAGGTTGCCCAGATGCGGTTACAGACGGCGTTGAGCGTTCGTACGCCGGGGCGGGATTCGGATTCCACCGACAGGGTGAATGCGCGGACGGCGTCGGCCAGACGCATGAGCGTGACGCTACAGGCGGCCCAGGGTCCGAGCGGGCGAAGGCCTTGCGGCACGGGATAGTTTTCGTCCGGGACAATGGCGGCGAGGCGGAGGTTGATGATGTCGATCAGCGGATTCTGGCGCGAGTAATAGTGGGTGAGTTGCTCCATCAGGAACTTGGACAGCCCATAGCCGTCGCGATCATGGCACGGGTGGTCGTCGGGGATGGGCAGTTGTACCGGGCGGAAGGCGGTGCTCTGGGCACCGACAACCGCGATAGAACTGGCCATCACGAACTTCCGGCAGCCGCGGTCGATCAGGTAGCGTGTCAGACACCGTGTGCCTTCGACGTTCACGAGCATGCCGTCACGTTCGAGACAGCCGCCGGTGACGGCGGCGAGATGGATCAACGCGTCGACTTGGTGCGGATCAATTTGGCGGAGGTCTTCAAACGAGCCGAAGTCGCCACGGATCCATGGGAGATCGACCTTAGGCCTGGTGCGGCTCATGCAGAGGATCTGGTGTCGCCCGGCAAGGGACGCCGCCATAGCCTGCCCGATGAATCCGGTAGCGCCGGTAATAAGGATCGTGCTCTTGGTGCAGTGTCTCTCTTTTTTTGGTTCAGTGCCCTATCGCGACCACTCGATCACCAGGCCGAGGATGTCGCGGTCGCCCTGATTGATGCGAGTGAAATATCCGGGGGCCTCTGAGGCGGCAATGCGGTGGCTGATCGCCGCGGACCAGGGCAGCGTACCACGGGCCATGTTCTTGATCACCGCCCGGCGGTAAGCGGGCCCGCCATCGTCGCATGGGAAGAACATCCGAAGTCGCCTGCCATGCGGCGACAGGAAAGACATGGAGACGGGGGCCGACCCATAGTTGCCTTGCCATACAAACGAGCCGTGCGGTCGGCATAGGGCGATGGCCGGGTCAATGCAGGCGGGGATGCCTGTACATTCAAAGACGACATCCGCGCCGTCGGGGCTCACCGCCTGAACATGATCACTGAGCTTCTGTTCGGCCGGGTTCACGAGGTGGTCAGCGCCGAACTTGGCGGCCAGATCCAGCGCCAGGGGATTGAGGTCGACCGCCGTTACCACGCACCCGCGATTGGCGCACGCCGCGATGACGCCAAGTCCGATCAGCCCTGAGCCGTGGACGACCACATGCTGCCCGGCGAGCGGATTGGCCATATCAACGCCGTAGAACCCGACGGCGGGCAGAACAAACATCGCCGCCGCGTCCATGTCTATATCGGCTCGGAGGTGATCGACGCCATGGGTGCCGCCCGGGTTGGTGACGATATGCGAGCAGTGGGTTCCCGAGACCGACGACACGGGCTCGCCACCGACTCGTTTCATCGGGCTGTTGCTGCGGAAGAACACGCGGTCGCCGGGTTTGAAGTTGTCGACCGCCGCGCCGACCCTCTCGACGATACCCGTGCCCATGTACCCAGATCG
>JBGSMH010000428.1:0-4634 GCA_041740275.1 Phycisphaerae bacterium | reverse complement strand
GAGCGTCAAAAGTGCGATCAAGGCGATGTCGAAGATGGCCGGGGCGCGATGGGCGGCACCGAATGTCTATTACGGAAAAGCCAAGACTGAACTGACCCCCAACGACCCGCGTCTGAACAATCAGTCGGCGGCGCTCAACGTGATCCAGGCCCCGCAGGCGTGGGACACCACAACGGGCACTGGCGTGATCGTCGCGGTGCTCGACGACGGGGTCGATATCACCCACGAAGATCTGGCGGCCAACATCTGGACCAATCCGGGCGAAATCCCCGGCAACGGGATCGACGATGACGGCAACGGTTTTATCGACGACATCAACGGCTGGGATTTTGGCAACAATGACAACAACCCCGCCCCGGTTTTCGACCAGCAATACAGCTTCATCAACAGCCACGGTACGCTGGTCGCGGGGATCATCGCCGCCAAGATCAACAACGGCGTCGGCATCGCGGGCGTCGCGGGAAATGCGAAGATCATGCCGGTGCGATTCACCGGTTACGGCGTAAACGTCACCAGCGCCGGCATCGCCCAATCGCTGGCGTATGCCGCCACCAATGGGGCCAAAATCATCAATGTCTCGTTCAGCATCGATCCGTACATGAACGATGCGGCGTTCCGTGCCGCGACCGATCTGGTTCATGCCACCGGGGCGCTGTGGATAAATTCGGCTGGCAACTCGCCAGTCGCTAATCCCCCGCGACTGACGATCGATAAAGCAATCTTTGTTTCCAATACCGCAAACAACGATATTCGCTACAGCAACAGCAACTGGGGCGATGGCATCGACATCTCCTCGCCGGGCGTTGATATCCACGGAACGGCGCCGGGGGACAAATATCAGGGGGGCACTGGCACGAGTTTCTCGGCGGCCATGACCTCTGGGACTGCGGCGTTGATCTGGTCGGCCAATCCGACGTGGACGCGCGATCAGGTGGCAGCCCAACTGCTGGGCAGTGTCGATAGCATCGACGCGCAAAACCCCACGCTGGTCGGCCAACTCGGGACCGGACGCATCAACGCCTATAAAGCGGTCACCACCAACATTGCCCCGCCAACCGTGCGCGACCTCAAGGGGATCGCCAACAATGCGGTCGTCACCACCTTGCCGACGACGTTGACGCTGTCGCTCAAGAGCGTTCTAAACGGCTCGACCGTCAATGCGTCGGCATTCAAACTGATCTATGCCGGCGCGAACGGGATATTCGACGAAACCGACGCGAGCATTCCGCTAACTTTGACGACCAGTTACGCTTACGGAACCAACGGGCTGACGTTCGCCTTGCCCGCGAATTTGTCGGGTGGGTTGTACCGGTTTGTCGCCAGCGCGACGATTGCCGATCCGTTTGGGCAGGCGCTCGATGGCAACGCGGACGGCACGGGCGGCGACGATTTTGTCAGCACCTTCAGCATTGAGCTTCAACCCCCCGCCGCCCCGACCGGGCTGACGGTTGCCAATCCCAGCTACACCACCAGCGAAGGCGTGCTGCGGTGGACGGATGCAACATCGGATGAGACCAGCTTTTTGATCGAGCGATCGAGCACGCCGACTTTTGAGGTGATCAATCGAACGATGACCTCGGGCGCGAACACCACGACGTATTACGATTGGGGATTGCGTCAGGGACAGGTTTATTACTACAGAATCAAGGCGATCAATCCGATCGGCGCGTCGGCGGCGAGCAACGTCGCGATGCTCGACGTCCCTCTTCCTCCGCCGGGCATTCCTGCAACACCCGCCAGCTTCATCGCCAATACGCCAAGTTACTCGTTGACCGAGGTCGAATTGGTCTGGACCGATTCGAGTGACAACGAGACGGGCTTCGTCATCGAGCGATCCACGACTCTGGACTTTGCCGCGATCGACAAGACGTTAACTGCCGTCCCGGGGAGTAACCGCTACAACGATTGGGGCCTTACGGTCGGCCAGACCTATTTCTATCGCCTCAAAGCGGTCAACGGGGATGACAGTTCGGCCTGGGTGACACTCAGCTACGCCCCGCCCGCCCCGACGACGGCCCCGACTGCTCCGACAGATCTGATCGTCGCGCCAGTGGCGTGGAGCACGACCGAACTGCAGTTGAACTGGTCGGACAATTCCAATAACGAGACGTTCTTCACCGTCGAGCGAAGTCTGACCAATACGTTTGCTGCCGTCACAACGCTGACTGCCAATCCGTATGGGCAGTTCAACGACTGGGGCCTGGCCAACGACACCACTTATTTTTACCGCGTTCGCGCCGGGAATGTCGTGGGTAGTTCGGCTTGGTCAAACGTCTTTTCAGTGAAGACATTGCCGGTCACCTGATCCGGGTCAGTCTATTCGCTCGATGAGCGCGGCTGAATCGTTGGCGGGTTTGTTGACCAGAGTTGAGACGGGATAGGCTTCCAACTCGCCATCAAAAGGTCGGAGCAAATCCATCACCGCGTCGCCGGGCACGTCGCGCGACAACCAGTGGTCATAGTCTCGCTCGTGCAAAATCACCGGCATTCGGTCGTGAATCGGTTTCATCACCGCGTTGGGCGTGGTGGTGATGATCGTACAGGTATCGACCGGGTCGGCGGCGTCATCGGGCTTCCATCGCTCCCACAACCCGGCGAAGGCAAACAACCCGTCGTCCGGCTGATGAATAAACATCGGCTGTTTCGGCGGGGTCTTGCCCTGCCACTCATAGAACCCATCGGCGGGAATCAGGCATCGCCGTCGTTCGTAGGCCTGTCGAAACATCCCCGATGTCGCGATCGTCTCGGCACGGGCGTTGATCGGCCTGGACTTGGGCGTGCCCTTGGTCCACGACGGCACCAGACCCCACGACACCATGCGAATGACCCGCTCGCCGGACTTGTTCAGCCGCGCCACCGGGATTGGCTGCGATGGGGCGATGTTGTAGCGCGGGACGATCCGCTTTTCGTCGAATGTCTCGAACGACGGCTCATCCATCGCGCCAAAGCGGATCAGCATGTCAATGCGTCGGATCGTATATCGGCCACACATGCCCATATCTTACGCATCGGTTGGTCGATCCGACACTCGATTATCTGATCGATCAACATGGGAGATCTCGGCTTCGCGCGTCTTGAGCGGCGTGTACGGACAATGTCGACACCCACTCCCGCAGCACGACCCACGTCGCAGATGGAATTCGCGCGTAAAAACCCAGCGGCCGTCTTCGATGTAGTAGTCGTGACCAGGAACCGGCATCGCCGGAAGTGATTTTGGCTCGGTCATCGGTCCTCCGTGGTTCAGCGCCGATCGAAGAGGCGATTGTCGCGCTCGCCGAACCACCCGAGGTTCATCGCCTCGAAATCGATCCCGTTCCAGTTGTTCGGATCGTTGACGGGCATGCTGAAGGTCATCCGTTCGCTGGTGACGTGTCCGTCGGCCCAGGCGATGTTCGTGCTCTTGCGGCCATGCCTGAAATGAATCGAAGGCCACGACGTCACGCCGGGGATGCCGTTCTCCACATAATACGACCCCATCGGCGGCTCGATGTAGGAGTAGCTGAAGATACCCCGGCCGACGACCCAGTCGGACGCAAACGCCGAATCCGCATATGCGATGGTTTCGGTGGAAGAATTGATCTGCGTCGCCTTGGCGGGTCGCTTATGACGCATCGCGTAGGATTGGCTGAAGTTGTACATGTCCCCGCCGATGTAAGCCTGGTTGTAGCCGTAACCGCCGTTGCCCGTATCCACGCCTGACTGCACGTTCTCGCTGGCGAGCGACGGACAGGCCTTGACCGCATCGGTCCGGAGGTAAGGTAGCAGCGGCGAGGGCTCGCGGAAGAAGTCAAACGCCGACGTATCGTCCGGCCGCGAGCCGGACCATCGCAGCGTATTGCCGGGGTAGTCGCCTCCATCGTACGCGCCTGCCGGCCAGAGACCCTTATTCTCGTTCACGTACATCATCGACGCCGTGACGAGTTGGCGAAGATTGCTGGCACACTTCACCGACTGTGCCGACCGGCGCGCCATCGACAGCGCGGTCAGCAGGATGGAGATCAAGACGGCAATAATACCAATGACGACAAGCAGCTCGACCAGCGTGAACGCCGGCGCTGAACGGATACGACGCAGCATGACCAACTCCCGGACCTTTTCGCGAGGTCCAGTAAACGAACAACCCTCGTCACCGCGAGCGTTTGAGAACGCGTAGGGCCGAGGGTCGAGGTCTGTGCGGGTTCCTGAAAACGGCGCGAGCGGATTGTTTCCGCGCGGCAGCGTCCATGCCAAGCCAGCCATCGAGCCCGGGCGTCCCACGGCGTCATAGCCGATCGCGAGGACGAATCCAAGCGGACATCACAACACATGATGTCCCACGCAGGCAGGTCTTCTGGCTTGGGGCTTTCTCCCGCACTCGCCTTCCCATCGCTTTTTGAGCGACAGTGGCAACATGAGTGCGAAACCTTCAGTCCCTTACAGCGGCGCGTCCGCGTCGGATTTGAACCGACTTCCCTTCGTCGCGATTTCTCCCGCGACGGGCAATTGCCGCCTGCGTAACGAAAACAACGATACCGGATATAGATGGCTTTTCAAGACCCACCCCCCACCCCTGCGACAATGCACCGCAGTTCGATTTGGCGAGACACCCGATTCTTTACTGCTCGACATCTGCGGCGGGCACTTTACACTCTTGC
>JBGSMH010000427.1:0-1637 GCA_041740275.1 Phycisphaerae bacterium | reverse complement strand
TGGCCCAAGGCGAAACGAATCATCGACGAGGAGACCGACCGGTTTGTCGTCGACTTGCATCATCGCGCTACAGGACCTGTGATCCAGCGGCTTCGCGACCACGCCGGTGACATCAAACGCGGCACGCTTCAGAGTATTGTCCGCCAGAGCGGTCTGACGGTCGAAGCGTTCCTAGAATTACTGTAGTGACCGCAGTCAGTCGTCTGAGATTTCCAACCCATGCCTTTCAAATCCTACGAAGTTCGTCAACGCAACGTCAACCAGACCCTCGGCGAGATGCTCCGCAGCATCATGGCTGGGAAAAGCTGGACTGAGGTCCGCCACGCCATCACCTCGCGCAAGGTGCAGATCAACGGCAACCTCTGCACCGACGATGCCCGACGCCTTAAATCCGGCGAGGTCGTCCGCATCTATTCCGATTCACTCGCCAAATTGCCGGATGAAAAGGATCTGAACGTTCGCTTCCGCGATGAGCACCTCCTGGTCGTCGAAAAGCCCGCCGGGGTCACGACGTTGCGGCATAGTCAGGAGGAAGATTGGTCGGATAAACGCAAGAGCATTCAGCCGACGCTTGATGAGCTTCTGCAACGGTTGCTCGATCGCGAAGGCCTTCGCAACCTGCCCGGCCGTGGCGCGGGGACGGCACACCCGATGCAAAAACATCGCAAGCAACTCAGCGGCAAATTGAGTGCGAAAAAAGCCCGCCTGGTCGTCCGCCCGGTCCATCGACTCGATCGCGATACGTCTGGCCTGATGCTCTTTGCGCTTTCGGTGCCGGCCGAGCAGGCGCTGGTGAAACTGTTCGCCGGGCATGAGATCGAGCGCGCCTATCTTGCGGTCACGCACGGCCTGATCGATACCCGTACCATCGAAAGCGATATGGTCCGCGATCGCGGCGACGGGTTGCGCGGATCGCTGGCGCCAGGAAAAACAGCCGCCGACGCCAAGAACGCCATCACCCACATCAAACTCGTCCGTCACATCGGCGACCAATACAGTCTGGTCGATTGTCGCCTCGAAACTGGCCGCACGCATCAGATCCGCATCCACCTCGCCGAAGCCGGCCACATGCTCTGCGGCGAAAAGGTCTACACGCGCCGCTCGCCCGGTGCCGAGCCGATCTTCGATGCCTCTGGCGCCCCGCGTCAGGCGTTGCACGCGCACCGCCTGGCGTTCATCCACCCCATCACCGCCAAGCCCCACACCTTCGAAAGCAAACTCCCCCGCGACCTGCACAAGTGGCTGAACAAGCTCGAGGATCTGTTCGACACGCCGAAAGATGAAGCATGACATTGGGCTGACGAAGTCTGACTCGACCCCCTCACCCCCGTCTCGCCGCTTCGATTTTCGCGATATCGATCTTTCCCATCGTCATCATCGCCTCAAACGCCCGCTTGGCGACGGCGGGGTCGGGGTCGGCGATCGCTTGCACCAGGGTGATCGGCGTGATCTGCCAACTTACGCCCCATTTGTCCTTGCACCAACCGCAGGCGCTCTCCTGGCCGCCGTTGTTGACGATGGCGTTCCAATAGCGATCGGTCTCGGCCTGATCGACGGTCGAAACCTGAAATGAAAACGCCTCGCTATGCTTGAATTGTGGCCCGCCATTGAGGCCGAGGCAGGGGATGCCCAGCACG
>JBGSMH010000426.1:0-9128 GCA_041740275.1 Phycisphaerae bacterium | reverse complement strand
CGGACGGCAAGATCGGCATCGGCGATCGTGCGGTCGGCGATCACGACGCGGTCGGCATTGGCCAGCGTCATCGCCGCCTGGATCGCCGCGACACGCACTGCGGCGTGGGAATGCGAGAGCTGCGTTTCGATCGCGTTTCGGTCGATCGCCCGCAACTTCCCCAGCGCCCGAATCGCACTAACCCGTGCGACGACATTATTACTTACCAGGAGCGGGCGAATCGCGGATACGCCGTCGGTGTAATTTCGATCGGCAAGCGTGCTCACCGCAACGCCCGCCTGCCAGGGCTGCAGCGATTTGATCTGATCGGCGATCGCGCGATCGGTGTCGGCGTTGACCGATATCCCCAGCGCGATGCCCTGCAAGGATTCATCGGCATCTTTCAAGCCTGCGATAATCGCTTCGGGGAGCTTGGCGCGGATTAGTTCGGCGCGAACGTATGCCGATGGATCAGACAGCAGCGGTTTGAGCGTTGCCGGATCGGCCGCGTTAATCGCGACCAGCGCCCGCACGGCGGCGGCGCGGATCAACGGTGCGGGATCGGCAAGCAATCGTTTGAGGATCGCCTCGGAGGCCGGTGAAATGCACTTTCCCAGATCCGTGGTCAGTTCCACCCGGCGGGCCAGTTCCTTTTCTTCCTTGATCGCCTCGTCGATCAGTTCGATCGTGCGAGGCGAGGCGACAACATTGACCTTTCCCTCGGGCGTCACGAGCGGACCGTACGGGAGCATGTCGCTCACGGCGGGCTGAGTGGATTGCGCCAGTGCCTGCGAGCCTGCCAGCAGCAATACCATTGCGACCGATCGAATCCTGGGGTGTGCGAACATCATCCCTGCCTCATCAGTTGTCCAAGTCGAACCCGCGCCACCAACAGCGCCACCACGCAGATCAATCCGACGACGATCAGGTGTTGGGTCAACATCCCGCTGGTCAACGCCACGACGCTTTGCCCGGGACGCATGTCCAGCGCGACCGCCAGCGGAGAAATCATCGCGATCTTGGCCGCGACGGGGGTGGCCAAGATCGTGCCGCTGCCCCACCAGGCGAGCATCGGGATCACAAATATCCCGGCCACCACCATGTAGGCGATGACGGTCGCGCGGGCGCTGGATGCAAACAGCGACGAGCACGCCAGCGCGATCGTTGAGCACATCAATAATGCCAGGAACGTGATCGGTGCCAGGTCGATCGCATAGTGGATGTAATTTTCGTTGACAAAACTGACCACAATCCACGCCGGGATCATCGCGATCACGGGCAGGAGCGAGGGGATGAAGGCGGGGATGAATTTGCCCCAGAAGATCTTTCCGCCGCCCAGTCGGGTCATGCGGAGCATCTCAAAGGTGTCGGCCTCGATTTCGCTGCTGACGACGGGGCTTGCCAGTGAAGGCGTAACCAGCGCGAGGATGGCAAATTGCAGCGATACGATCACGGTCGCGACGTAAGAGAGCACGTTTTCGTGTTCACTGCCCCCGTAGAGCGCCATCAGCGACAGCAATAATCCGAGGACGGCAGCACCGTAGAAGATGCGGATCATCCATTTGCCGGAGCGAACCTGATTGGTGCGTTTTTCCTTGGAGATCAGCGGGTTAAACGAGCCGATGGGTTTGCGCTGGCGTTTGTCGTCGATCAGAAACATGAGCTTTCGGCCCAGCGTGCGCTCTTCGTCGGAGACCGGTGCCCCGCCGCGCTCGGCCTGGATGGGGGGACGGGACAGTTTCAACGCGACGATCGCGGCACTCCCGAGCGTGATCAACGCCGAAAAGCCAAAGAACACCTGCCACGCAGGTAGGTTTGAGCGAATCTGCCCGCCAAAGTCATTGACGCTGGGTCGCAGGATCGACATCGCCGCCGCCACCGGACTGATCGATCGCAGGTAATGCAATCCTTGAGCGACCGAGGGGTCTTCCTGCACATCCAGCATGATCAACGCCGGCACCATCACCGCGCCGCAGACCAGCAGCACGATCATGTACGCCACCACCAATGCCGTCGCGCTGGTCTTACAGATCGCGGAGATCGCCAGCGACGTGAGCGCCAGCAGCACTGCGGTAACGACCAGCACCGCATAGCACAGGACGATCTGGCGCTGATCGACATCGCCTCGATAATTTAACAATGCCAGAAAAGGCAGGCCCGCCAACAGCAGCAGCACCGGAAACGAGATCGCGGAGAAGAGTTTGCCGATGATGATCGACAGCGGCGACAACCGGGTCGCGTAGAGCATCTCCAGCGTGTTGCCCTCTTTTTCTTCGGTCAACTGCACCGACGCCACGCCCGGCACCGCCAGGATCAGCAACAGCAACTGGCCCATGACCAACCCGAGGAGCAGATTGTCCTGTCCTTTACTTGCCAGCGGGACCAATCCCTGCTGCGGCCAGGTCATCAGCACCAGCGTTGCCAGCAATCCGACAAACACCACAAACACCGCCGCAATCCGCGCCAGGCGGAGCAACGCGAGAATATCTTTTCGCAATACCGGGTTCATATCCAACATCCGCCTGCGTCAGGGTTGGGGGAGTCTATCCGAGGAGCCGGACAAGGCAAATAAACACAAAATGAGTCACCAAAGGGGTTTGCAGGCAGGTAATGCGTGTTTCGTGATTCGTGGCTCGTGGGTAATTCCATTTCACAATTCTGATTTGACACTTCACATTGCCTTCCGACTGCCCCCCGCCCACTGCCCACTATTCTTCTACTTGTTGCATCTATTGCATCGGCTCAGATCGATATGAAAACCATAACTTCCGGCCGCTCCTGGACTTGACGATTTTTGACCCGTCAAAATGTTGCGCGCCAGCGTGCAACTGTTGCAACTCCTACCTTTCCGGCCGGAGTTCAACCCTTTGCATTCACTTGTGAAAGAACGATTGCGCCGCGTGGAAGCACGATGACGCATCCCCAAACGCAGCGAAAATCGACCGTGTTACTATATCCCGGAAAACCCCAAAAGTCGGCGGAAAAACAGGCACAACCGCCGATTTCTGGCATCCGCGGACACCATGCCGTCACTGGCCGCATCGCCGTCAGACGATCCACTAAATCAGCCGTTTCATTGTGTGGACTCGGACCGCTTGGCCTCTTCAACGGTCGGCCGACCGCATTCTGGACAACGAACAGGCGATGCACGGAGATCGTAACCACACGATGGGCACAATCCATCGCGCTGATCGGTACCCAATAGGATCAATCGGGCGAACCATATTAGCAGTACCGCAAGGCCCGGAATGATGAGTACCCATAACGGGAATGACATATAGGTTGACGAACGTCCCCATTCGACCCTGTGGTCTGATCCGCCGCCCATCCCGTTGCTTGACCACTCAAATCCTTGTCGGCCAAGGAAACTTGGGCTCCAAGTGCGATAGCCCAAGCCCGACCCATCGCTGCCCGATCCGAATTTCCATCCCTCCTGACTTCCATATTCGATGCGACAAGCCTCTTGATTCGTGACTGGTTCGTGAGTCTCGCGGTTGAAGTACGGGTTAGCGATGATCCTGATTTGATCCCGGATCACGATGAGAACTCCGCGTTCGGATTCGGCCGACCAATAGCGTACGACAGGTTCAGTCTTGTCGATAGACAGGTATCGAATCCAATCACCGCCGAACTGCGATGCGGCGCGGCCCCGCCACCATGCGAAGCTTGCCAGAACTGCCATAGCGATCAAAGCGATGCCGCCCAGACGGATCACCCGTCGTAGCCAAGGTCGATAACGAGTATTGGCTGATTGCTCCTGCGGCATCGGGTTGTCCATCACGTCTCTCCCAGCGGGCGGCCCATTGTCGTAGCGCGGCTGATCACCTCTGTCTGATCCTTAGTCAAATCGGTGCGATAAAATCGCACCCTACCGGCGTCAACGGACGAATCTCTTATAGGCGGCATAGCCCAAGTATCCCACCCCCACCACCACTGCCGTTGAGCATATCAACCCGAGCGCCACAGCAAATATCAGTGCCCCAGGGGATAACAGTTCCGGGGGTAACAGTGTCACAGCGGGTTCTTCACTGCCGAAAACATAAAAAGTAAAAACCGCCAATAAAATCCCCCAAACCAAGAGCAGCGATATACAGGCAAGTGCCACTCCGCCAAACTTCAGGCAAGTCTTGAAAGTCTTCACTCGGGAAGCCCGAAGCTGCTCCCGTTGGTGTTCATTCTGACATCGCGCACTACAGTAATAACGATCCAGTCTCGTCGAACCGAGACTATTCCCATTCGCACCGCTAGAGTGCAGACCTGTATCGCCGCTTATCTTCCCGCCACACCAGGCGCACGAATCGGAAATGAGAAGGCCCATGGCACGCTCTAGTTGTTGGATCTTCAACTCTGTTTGATTTTTTTCCTCCTTCAGAACGTCCAGTTCCTCTTTCAGAAGGACCCGCTTCTGGGCTTCGGTTAATCCAATCCCCGCCTTTGGCTGCGACGGCGCGTCGTCTGAATCATGGTTTGTACTTTGCTGATTTGTTGTCATGTCTTCCTGCCAGTCACGCCGGTGAGCTTGGCCGACATTTGGCGGATGGATTCGCCGACCATCCCGGATGTTACTCCAAGTCAGCTAAAAGCGACGTTTGCCGCCCCGCCTGCGACAGAGGCGTAGATTGCTCATTTCCCGGCCGGTCGGATGATGGAGTCGATGGCCAGGTTGTACGTCTCAGCAATATCACGCAACGCGGCATCGGTGGGGCGCTGATCATCGAGGAAAAACAACGTGGCGGTTCGGGCATCCACGTTCCAGCGGACCCGGCCGACGCCAGGTAGCCGCAAGATCGCCGCATCGACGTCCCCGAGGCTGCAGCCGCAATCGATTTCTTCAAAAACGATCACCACCTGATCGGCGGCGACCGGTGCGGGAGGCAATTGGGCGGGCGGGATGGACTTGGCCGCTGCGCACCCGACGTTCAGGCAGCTAGAAACAGACAGGATTAGCAAATACCAATAAACCGGGCGTGGCCAAACCGATGTCTGGCCACGCCCGGGGGTGTTGATTGGCTTGGGGTGCACCCAAGTCACTCTAAACGATTACTTCTTCTTGTGCATTTCGCACTTGCCGTCTTTGCAGCAATCGGTGCTGCACTTGTCACCACAGCACTTCTTGCACTCCGGGCAGCCACACTTATCGCCTGTGGGGGCGGTGGTGGGGGCGGCAGCAAAAGCGAAAGCGGACATCGACAAAACGGCGAGCATCAGAAAACGTGACATAATAAGTCTCCAGAAAGTAAAATTAAATTGTAAAAATGGGGAATGAAACGAATAGACGAAATAGCGAGAGACGGGCGGGCTTATTCGGTCCAGAGACAAATCCACGCCTGCCGACGTCCAGAGGGCGGCATTGGAATTGTCGTCGTGTCGGATTGTAAAGTGGTGTCCGACGGAATGGGCAGAAATGCGTGCTGAATCGCATCAACCGCGATCAGATCCGGTGCCACAATTAGCGATCGGTTCGGCGGAACGGTCGTGTCAATTGGCAGGGGAGCGTTCTGCTCGCCCATGTCGCACTGACACGACTGCCCACAACAGGACGATTCGCACACCTCGGCATGGGATTTGGTCAACCCACGCGAAACGGGCGCGACCTGACAGGCGGGCGCAAGATTGATCGCGCCGGGCAGAAGCAGGAAGAGGATGGCGTACAGAACGCGGATCACAACGAACAATCGTAGCTCACGCGTCGGGGACATTCAATCAAATTCCGGAACGGGTCCAATCGTCCAATAATCTCGATTGGGATGCTCCGGTTGGCGAATCGAAAATTGCTGCCGATGTGCTAGGATACGCCCCGCGCGATGAGCTATACCGTACTGGCAAGACGATACCGCAGCAGCACCTTCGATGAACTCATCGGACAGAACCACATTGCGCAAACGCTAAGCAACGCGATCACCTCCAATCGGATCGCCCACGCATTCCTGTTCACCGGCACGCGCGGAACGGGCAAGACGTCGTCGGCCCGCATCCTAGCCAAGAGTCTGAACTGCGAAGCATCGGACAAACCGACGCCGCACCCGTGTGGCAAATGCAATTCGTGTCAGGCGATCGCCCGGGGGGACGACATCGACGTGATCGAGATCGACGCCGCCAGCAACACCGGCGTGGATAACGTCCGCGAGATCATCGAAAACGCCCAGTTTCGCCCGGCCAGGTCTCGATTTAAGGTCTATATCGTCGACGAAGTCCACATGCTCTCCAAAAGCGCCTTCAACGCGCTGCTGAAGACGCTGGAAGAACCGCCCGAGCATGTGAAGTTCATCCTCGCCACCACCGAGGTGGAAAAGGTCTTGCCGACGATTCTGTCGCGATGTCAAAGGTATGATTTTCGCAATATCCCGACGCGCGAGATCGCACAACATCTGCGGAAGATTTGCGAGCAGGAGAAGATCAATGCCGACGAAGACGCGATCCTGCTGGTCGCCAAAGCCGGGGCCGGGTCGATGCGCGATGCGCTTTCGCTGCTCGATCGCCTGCTCAGCGCCTCGGGCGACCAACTGACCACCGGCACCATCGAACAACTGCTCGGACTGCCCAAATCGCAGCAGATTTTTGATATCGCCCAGCAGATCGGCGTGGGGGATGTGAAATCGGTACTGGTCAGTGTCGATGCGATCATCACCCGCGGGCTGTCGCCCGAGACGCTGGCCAGCTCGCTGATCGATCATTTCCGCAATCTGTTGATCCTCAAAACCTGTGGGAAGAATAGCGAACTGGTCGAAGTGCCCGGTTTGCCGCTGGAGGAGATTTTTCAGCAGGCCCAGGCATTTGATCCGGTGGTGCTGAGTCAAAATATTGTGGTGCTGGAGGAATTGCGTCGCCAGCTTCGCTCTGCCAGTGCGGGCCGTGCGCTGATCGACGCGACAATGGTTCGGCTGGCGCTGGCGGGACAATTCAGCACCGTCGAAGACCTCCTCGCCGCCGCCAGCGATGGGGCGGGGATCGAAAAAAAAAAGTATGAGCCCGATGGGGGCTTAGGGCTTGGAGCTTCGGGCTTGGTGCGAAGCGCGCCCGAGGGCTCTCAGGAGCCTACGTCGTTTACCTCTTCCCCCCAATCCCTGGATATCGATCCGGTTTCCTCGTCCGACGAGAACGACGAACTGCCTGCCGTCGGCCGGGTGTGGGAGGGCGCGGGACCGGTTTCGGTCTTCGCCGCGTTCAAGAGGGCGTCGGCCAGCAAACCCGCCCCGGTTGCAGAATCACCCGCGCGATCGACTCGCAGTGACAATCTCGGACCGGTCGATCGGACAGATTTTGCTGGCTTGATGGATCGGCTCTACGCCGCCGCCTCCGAACAATCCCCGACGGCGGCGACGTTTCTGGAAGGCGGCAAGATCATCTCGGTCGCGCCGGGCAACATCACCGTCGAATACCCCAAGAACCTCGCCGCCAGCGCGCGGATGCTGGACCGCAACGGCAAACGTGAATCCCTGCAACAGGTGCTCAGCGAACTGCTCGGCGAGCCGACGGGGATCAAGCTCGAAGTATCCGATGTCGAAGTGATCGAATCAAAGCCCCCCGCCGCCGAGCGCTCGGTCCGACGACCCGCACCCGCCTCATCCACACAGGCCGAATCCGCACCTGTGAATCAGGGAATACCGCTGACCGAGGAGTTGCGGACGGAGATCCTGACGAACAACCCGCTGATCAAGTCGATCGCCGAGGCGTTTAATGCGCGGGTGGTCAAGGTGGAATGAGCGAATTTGCGGAGCTCACGAAGTGACGAAGGTGTCACGAAGAAGCACGAAGGCTTTCTTTTTTGATTTTCCGTAATTCGTGTTGAATTGCCGGGAGTCTGGCGAAGACTTCAAATTAGAGCATCTTCGTGCCACTTCGTGTCCTATCTTCGTGCCATCGTGAGCTCTTCGCATTCGGAAACGTGTAGAGGTGCGGTCGGCAGACATGTGCCGCGTGCCAAATCCACATGATTTTGCTACGCTCCGGCCATGCTCGATGCACTTAAAAATCTCGGAAGTTTGCCCGGACTGATGGCCAAAGCCAAAGAAATGCAGGAATCGATGCGGCTGGCGCAGGAGGAGTTGCAGCGCAGGCAGTTCAGCGCCGACGCCGGGGCCGGTGCGGTGACCGCGATCGTCAATGGACGACTGGAAGTGATCAAAGTGCGGATCGACAAAGACAAAGTCGATCCAACCGATACCGAATTGCTCGAAGACCTGATCGTCGCCGCGATCGTCAACGCCCAGGCCAAAGCCGCGGCAGGGATTCAGGAGGAAATGGGTAAAGTCGCCTCCGGCATGGGCCTGCCGCCGGGGATGATTCCGGGGATGTGATTTTTGGGATTTGCGATTTTTGATTTGCGATTTGCGATAGCGCCTCCGCAAGATCAAAAATCGAAAACCGAAAATCGGAAATCCGCGACTACTGCAACTGCAAAATCGCCGTGGCGGCGGCGAGGCGGACGTGGGGGTCGGCGTCTTTGAGCAGCTTTTCGAGCGCGCTTTGTGTATCGGATCGACGAATCTCCCCCAGCGCCAGCGCGGCCATGGCGCGTTGGCGGGGTTCTTTGGAATCGACCGCCTTGAGGGCCACGCCGGTGCCCGAATCGACGCCCAACATCCCCAGCGACCGTGCCGCCGCCAAGGTGACTTCGGTGTAGTCGCTGGTGAGTTTTCCGCCGATCAAGCGGGCGTTTCGTTCGTCGCCGGTTGCGCTGAGTGCCAGCAGTGCGATGATCTGGTCATCCGGGAACTTGCTCACCGCCGCCACCGCCAGGTCTTCCACTGCCGACTCATCGCCGAGGCGGTAGCGGGCTTCAATCAACTGCAACTGGACGGCCGGGTTGAGGTCATTTCGCATCCCGCGAAAGATCTTGAGCGCACTTTTTTCGCCGAGCAAACCCAGCACCATCACTGTATTAGCGCGAACGCGCGGGTCAGGATCGACCGCGTAGGCTTCAAAATCGTGTGAAAGCCGGGTGTCGCCGAGCTTGTGCAACGCGTAGCGGGCACCGATCTGAACCGTCTTGCTCGGATCCGCCGCGAGCGTCACCAGTCGCGGTTTTGCTTCGGCGAGTTTGAGTGTGCCGGTCGCCATCGTCGCGGCGAATCGCACGACCCTGTCCTTATCATCCAAGGCCGACAAAATCCGACCCGCCGCCGCCTCGCCCAGGCCGCGTTGCAGGC
>JBGSMH010000425.1:0-13020 GCA_041740275.1 Phycisphaerae bacterium | reverse complement strand
CGACGGGGTGGAGGTCGGCACTTCGGCGATATTCACGCGTACGTCGATCGACCCGCCAGCGATGGATGGCGTGTCCGTGGTGCTCGTGCCGGGGATGAAATGCAGCCCCACGCCAATCGCCAGGACAATCCCTGCGGCGATTGCGGTGTAACGGACGAATACCCCGGGCATGCGTAGCGGCGCGGGGGCGTAGGCGTCTTCCTGAGCGATTTCGGCGGATATTTTTCCAGCGAACTGATCAAAGTCGATTTCGGGCAGGGTCCGCGACGATTTGAGCAGCCGATCCAGATGCGCGTACTCGCTGGCCAGCAGACGCGCCTCGGCGTCGCTCGCCAGCCGATCCTCCAACACCTGACGATCAAACGCATTGAGCGTGCCGTCCAGATACTGGCTGATGGCATATTCGAGGGTTTCCTGGTCCTTGATCATGGTCTTGAATCGTAAGTCACACCACTACAAAACGTCCTTGAGCAGTTCCTTCAGCCGCTTTCTTCCCTGAAACACATGCCATTTTACCGCCTCCACGCTGCACTCGAGCGTCTCGGCCACCTGTTTTTGGGGCATCTGCTCGATCGTAAAGAGCAGAATCGCCATCTTCTGTTTCTCGGGCAGTTGATCCATTGCCTGTTTCAGCCGTTCGCCAAGCTCATGGCCTTCTGCGACCCGCGGCGGATCGACCGAATCCCCGCCCGCCATCGGGTCGCGGTCTTCGGAGGTATCGGTCGCGTCGTCGATCGCGACGGTTTGCCGGGTTTTTCGACCCCGCCGATAATTCAGCGACAGGTTCGAAACGATCCGCATCAACCAACCGGCAAACGCTTCGGGCTTCTGAAGCGAATCGAGCGATTTGTAGGCTTTCAGGAACGAATCCTGAACAACTTCCATCGCGTCGTCGGTCTTGTTCAGCAGCCTGAAACTGACCGCGATTGCGGGCCTTTGGTAGCGATTGACCAATTCGTCAAACGCCGTCCGGTCACCCGCCAGCGTCCGCCTGACCAACGCCCCGTCCGCCAACGCATTGGGGTTGGCATGAACAACCGGGGACTGGTCGGGCATCTGTTCCATCGGGTAGACACTTTGTACCCCAAGTCGTTAGTAAACGCCGCGCGTGAATTGAACGGATTATTCCATCTCGGCACGCAAAGCAGCCGTTATAGCTTATCGGACCTACCTTCAGATTAGGGACCAAAGTTGGCTTTTCTTGCACGCCGATCCACCCCGTGTATTGTGCGGTCGCTCGATGCTTACCCAGATTCTGCTCAACGTCACCGGCCCGATCATTGTCATGATCGCGATCGGCGCGTTGTTGCGGCATAAGTTTCATATCGACGTCGGCACGATGTCCAAGCTGAACATCTACTTTGCCATCCCGGCGTTCATTTTTCACACCATCGCCCACAGCCAGTTGAATTTTGCGGACATGGGATCGATCGTGGCGGTGACGTTTGGCCAGACGATGCTGCTGGGCGTGCTGATCTTCGGGGTCGGGCGATTGTTCAAGGTCAATCACGCGGTGCTGGCGTCGATCGCGCTGGCGGTGATGTTTTACAACTCGGCGAACTACGGCCTGCCGCTGGCGGAACTGGCGTACCCGACCGGCGACGGTCGCGATGGCGGGGCGGTGCAGGCGTTTGTCGTCATGACCCAGAATCTGCTGGTCTTCACCATCGGCCTGTCGATTGCGGCATCGATGAAGAGCGGCTTCAACTGGCGAATCCTCCTAAAGATCACCCGCCTGCCGATGATTCCGGCGTTGTTGCTCGGATTGCTGGCCAAGTGGTATTTGGGGACCGATCCGTCGCACGAACTGCCGATCATTATCGCCAAACCCGCCCAATACGCCGCCGCCGCGCTGATCCCGCTGGCGCTGACGACGCTGGGCGCGCAACTGGCCCAAAACCCACGCTGGCCGCGTTGGAAACCCGTCGGGACTGTCCTGTTTTTGAGGTTAATTTACGCGCCAGTGCAGATTGGTGCGATTCTGTATCTGCTGCACCGTTTCGGCCCGCCGGCGATGGATTTATGGTCGAGTGATGGCTGGCCGGCTCAGTTGCTGATCCTCACCGCCGCCGTCCCGACGGCGGTCAATACGCTGCTACTAACGCTGGAACTCGACGGCGACGCCCACCTCGCCGCCGACTGCGTCTTTTGGACCACCCTCATCTCCTGCCTCACCGTACCGATCTGGGTCTACGCGCTGTGGACAACCTTTGGCGTGGCATAGATCGGTTTGGTAGCCGCTGATTGACGCAGATGAACGCGGATATGGTTGAAATCCGGCCGATTCCTGAAAAAAGCGTAGTTGTGGCAACGGCAATTCGAATACGTTGTCCAGTTTGTTTTGAAAAAACGCATATAGTGATGAAGGTAGTCCAATGCGGACCGGGTAATTGAGCGAGTGAGGACCCATGAATCTGGAATCGCTTCGAGAACTGAACTTCGGTCAATTGATACAACTTAAGGATCGCGATCCTGCGACCTATACGTTCGACGACTGTCGCAAGAATTGCTTTACGCACCCAGACGTCCAAGGTTATTGCGTGGAATGCGACCGAAATGGTTGGCACCAATCTGAGAAAAAGCCCGGATTAAGATTGCGCAACATATCACACGGCGCGCACGCGTCGGATTTCCTGAGTGCGATGTCGTCGCAACCATCGATCGAAGGTTGGCACAACGATGGCGTGATGTTCATTTTTGAAACGCCGAGCAATGGTGGCGCGTTTTCGAAAGAGCCGATTGAATATGCGGGGCATCTCAAGCATCCGGTTGAGGGATGGTACTGGATCCACCAAGGCTTTGAGGGTAGCGCCGAGTCACGATCGTTCCCATCGGGTTTCCGACAGAAAAAATATGGCGATTTCGTTCTGAGTGCAATTCTCACGTTCAAACTCGCTAACGCATATGCCACGAATCTCGTCAAGTGTGGCCTGAACAATCAGAGTCGCGAGGGATACGGAAAAATCGGCGATTTTAACCCCAAGTGCGTCAAGGAGTGTGCGAGCCGTTTTCTAAAACGAGAAATAGAGCTGGTTCGCCCCAAGGTCATTTTCGCGATGTCGAAGAAAGTGGAAGATTACTTGAAACAATTTGACGCGGTCAAAGGTCGGTTGGATACGCCGAAAGTGAAGATTCAGCGATTGCACCACCCCGCATATTGGCGAATGAGCAACTTGTCGCGAGAAGAAAAATGGTTCAGGGGAATTCAAAATGCCCTGCGCGAAGCCACGGTAATTGACGGCGAAGAATATGCCAGCCTGGACAAGCTCTTCGAGGACAAACGCACGAAACCTCAGTCGTGAACTCGCTAGTCAGACAGCAATTCTGCATCGCCGCGTTGCGATCCGATCCAGTGAAGCAGATCATCCGGATTGCCGATTTTGCCGGTGAGGATGCCACTGTTGTTGTTCGCGTCTGATTTGTATGAAAACCCGTCAGGCCACACACGTTCGGACGCGGTTCGAGCGGCACGACCGGTTAGCCGAACGCGAACTGTTTTCAACTCCCCACCCACGCTGATTCCAAAGCTATTCTTGAAAAAGGTGGCAGCAGTGAACTCTTGACGTTTGAAAGTTTGAACACACGCGGAAAGCCCGCGAATGCGCGCCAGGCTAAACACGGGAAAATGCTTGGTCTCGTGATCCAGTCCGATCAAGTACCAGCAGCCGCCAAAAAACCGCAGATGGTAAGGATCGACGACACGATGCGAGAGCCTATCGCGACTCAGGACGTAATAGTCGATCTTAACGCTGGTACAGTCACTGACTGCTTTGAGCAGGGCCCCGATCCAAGCTTCTCCTACCGATGGAACGGCTGCGGGAACGATGTCCACCCGTTCTTGAAGACTTAGGATTTCATTTCGACGGTTCACTGGGATGGCGTCGAGCAGCTTCTGAAAAAGTGTATTCAGAGATGCGATGAACGGCTCGGCCGCAACCGCGTTCATTGCCCTGAGGCTGATCGCCAGCGCCACCATTTCATGATCGGATAAGTGGACATTGGGCATTGTCCAAGTCGCTTCGGTCAGCGTATACCGTTCGTCAATTGGGTCGTAGTGAATGGGTGCGCCCAGTTCCTCTCGCATGAATGAGATGTAGCGTCGGACCGTTCGGGGATCCACCTCCAAATCCGCCGCCAAGGATCGCGGGGTGCAAGCGCGGCCGCGCTGAATCTGGCGGTGAATCTCGCAAAACGCCCACCAGCGACTTCGAAACTTGCTGAATCCAGTTCTTCCCATCTGTTCACCTGATCCCATCTGGTTTGGTCACGCGGACCATATCTGTCAGCGCCATCCGTTATCTATTGTCGACATGATAACAAACGATCAATATCGAGTGCATACACAGTCTGGTCTGATGTCGCCACGCACCGTCCCAATTACAGAGGAAATGGACTGGGCGAAGTTGCTTGAGCACGCCATGATCGAGTTGCCCAGCGAACGACTGGCTGCGATGTTCCTCGGCTCCTCGCAGTATGTGGGCGCAACGGGCAAATCGATGAATCAGGCTCATACGCGGCTATTGCTCGGATGTATTGGAGCATTTGTCGAGCATCTCGGTGGTTCGTGTGTGTGGATTACCGCCTTTGCGTGTGACGGAAACAATCGTCCGTGTTATTTGGCGCGTCCGGACGATGCTCAAGGTGAAGCGGTATTGGGGCAAGGCACCATGTTCATCCAACTGCCGGGCGCGAATGTTGTGGTGACAGTTGAGCGTGACTCACCTACGACTCGAACGCTTACTGTTGTTTCTTCCAGCGGGTCAGATGGCTTCCTGAAAGCGTGGACGTCCTTTGCTCGCCAGAACAACCCCCTACGGGGACAATGGATTTATCCGTCTGGACAGGTGCTCGAAAAGCAACGTCGGTGCAACTGGGAGGACATCGTTGTTTCCGATGGGATTCGGACAATGTTGGACCGTCAGGTCCGCACTTTCTTCGATGAGGCGCAGTGGCTACGGACCCATGGCATCAAGTCCCGCCGCGGGATTATCCTTCACGGTCCGCCTGGCACCGGTAAGTCGCTGCTGTGTCGCGTGCTGGCGTCACAGGTGTCCGCCACCTGCATCTGGTGCACGCCGCAGGACTTGGATCATCCAAGCGAGGTCCAAGAGGTCATGTTTTTGGCACGATTCCTCGCTCCGACGATCCTATTCCTTGAGGACCTTGATCTGTTTGCCAGTGAGCGGGGCGGTGGGGAAAACCGGGTGTTGGGGGAATTGATGAACCAAATGGACGGGCTGGAGCGAAATCACGGGCTGGTCACGATTGCCACAACCAACCGATTGGAAGTGATCGAAAAAGCGCTGCAGAGCCGACCGGGACGATTTGACCGCGTGATTGAAGTGCCCACGCTTGATGCGTCTTGTCGACAACAACTCCTTCGTCGGCTTCTGCGTTCGGTGGAATTGTCGCACGAGGACATGATGGCAACTGTTCAGGGAACCGAAGGCATGAGTGGGGCACAGATCGAAGAAGTAGTCGCATCTGCGTTCCTCGCCGCAGCAACCGATCCGACGCGAGATGACGGCAATACGATTGCCGAGGGATTGGCAGATGCGATCGCAGAGTTAGGCTGCGGGTGCCGCAAAGCGATTGGCTTTCACTGAATCTATGAATCTTCGTGCAACTGCTGACCCGGGTGACGCGATGTGGTAGCATCACCGCCATCATTTCACACGACCCTGCGCTTCGGGCAATCGCGGGACCAAAGTCGTGGATCGTGGGCAACAAGCGGAGTCGCCGCGGTGGAAAATTTGCAGACACAAGATGAAGCGCCGGATGGCACGCCCAAGCTGTGTTGCATGTGCGGCTTGGATGTCTCGTCGGCCAGGCGGGTGCGGGATGCTTCGGATCGGTACTGGTGCGAATCGTGTGTGCCACTGCAAACCCGCCAACGCCACGCGCCAGAGGTGATCGTCTGCCCCGACTGCGGCGACGCGGGGGTTGAACTGTTTCCACAGGACGACACGCGCGTCTGCGCCGCCTGCCAGAAAATCCGGCAAATCGAGATCGCCGATGCAAAGGAACGCCGCGAACAGAAGGGATACGACCCCGAGCGCGAAATCCGTCGATCCGTGCGACTGCTTGGCTTCGCGTCGCTGGCGTTTGCGACCCTGATGGTCGTGCGGCATACCGGGCTGGGCCTGAAGTTTGAGCAGCGATTCGATGACTGGCTGAACGTTGCGGTCGTGGTCTTGCCGCTGCTTGGGATCGCCGGGCTGTATGTCGCGATTGGTGTTCGCCGACGGGAGCGTCTGCGGGTGTATGACGCGTTAGTTGAGCGGGTGGAGAACGGCATTCTGGCACTGGCGGAGAAGCAGAATCACAATCAGACGCAAAGTGTGATCGAACGCACCGAAGGATTGCGTCAGCGGGCACGGCGGGCGATCCGTCGCATTGAATCGGCGGCGGGGCGGGGGACCGCGCGGGCGGACAAGTTAATCGAGCAGTTTGATGTCCGTCGCGACACCGCCTCGATGGTCTCTTTTCTGTCGGATCAACGCCCGCGCACGCACGATCTGGTGGCGCGCAATCGGGAGATTGAAACGCTGGCGTATCTGAATGGAGACTACGAAACCGCCGCCGCCGCCATTCGCGCGGTGTTGATGCGTATTCCCAGTGAGTTGGACGCATCAACGCGTCAGGCGATGGTCCTCTGTGCCATCGGCGATCTGGACCACGCCAAGAAGATTTTTATCCGCATCGTCAATCTGGCCGAGAAACAGAACGATTTGCTCGCCGAGGCGGATGGTTACGCCAATCTGGGGCTGGTGCATCAGTTGCTCGATCAGATCGACGACGCACACAAGTTCCACAACAAAGCGTTGTTCATGTACAAGAAGTTGCCCGGCAACGAGGATCGCGAGGCCGACTGCTACGGCAACATCGGGTTCATCCACCATCGTCGGGGTGAGAATCGCGATGCCGAACTGGTTTTTCGCAAGGCGCTGGAGATCAACACGCGTCTGCGGCGGATCGAGGGCATGGCGTTGGATTACGGCGTGCTGGGGCTGATGGTCTACAACAGTCCAGACGGCAAGTTATCCGAATCGGAACGGATGCTTCGGCAAGCGGTTACGCTCAACGACCGCATCGGCCGCTTCGGCGCGGTGGCGGCGGCGTATGGCAATCTGGGGCTCGTCAAAGCCAAGGCACGCGATTTCAAACGCGCCCGCCAGATGCTCCTGACCGCACTGAGCATCTACCAACGCCTCAATCGCCCGAAGATGGTTCACAAGGTGCAGGGGATGCTGACGCAACTGTCCAAATCGGCCCCGGCATCGTGACTGTGAGCGTCGTTGCCAAACGCCGACACACCTTTTCTACACGCTCATCCCGTCCTCGGTGTCGTTCTGCTGAGCGGCCTTGATGGCGTCCCATTCCTCGAGGGTGATGGCGGCTTCGCGGGCTTGGGAGCCTTTGTATTCGCCAACAATGCCCGCCGACGCCATCGCTTCGATCAGTCGGCTGGCGCGGGCGTAGCCGATGGTCAGGCGGCGCTGCAAAAGCGAAACGCTGCCGCGCTTGGTTTCTAGGACCACGCGGACGGCATCGTCAAAGAGCGGGTCTTTGGCGGCCTCTTCATCCACGGTGCCGGTGACCTTGATCTGCACCAACTCCGGCTCGTACTGCGCGTCGGCCAGCGTTTTGACCAGTTTGACCGAGTCGCGAATCTCCTTGTCGTCGATAAACGTGCCTTGGCCGCGATTGGGTTTGCTCCCGCCGTTGGGCAGGAAGAGCATGTCGCCATGGCCGAGCAGGAGTTCGGCACCGTTCTGATCCAGCACGATGCGGCTGTCCATCTTGCTGGCAACGCGAAACGCGATCTTGCTGGGCATGTTCGATTTGATCAGGCCCGTCACCACCGTCGCCTGCGGACGCTGGGTCGCCAGGATCAGGTGAATGCCCACCGCACGCGCCTTCTGCGCGATACGCACGATGAATGATTCGACCTCTTTACCCGAGGTCATCATCAGGTCGGCCAACTCGTCGATGATCACGACGATATACGGCATCTTCTTGGGGATCTTTGCCCCTTCTTCATCGGAGGCGATGGCGAAGCGTTCCTTGAGTTCATCCCAGGAAAGCTTGTTGTAATCCTTAATGTTTCGCACGCCCGCTTCGGCCATCAGTTCGTAGCGTTCGTCCATCTTCACGCAGGCCCATTCCAGCACGCTGCACGCCTTGGCGGTTTCGGTGATGACCGGGCACATCAGGTGCGGAATATCCTTAAACGGTGCCATCTCGACGACCTTGGGATCGACCAGAATCAGCTTCACCAGATCCGGCCGCTGCGTGTACATGATCGACATGATGATCGAGTTGATGCAGACCGACTTGCCCGACCCGGTGGTACCGGCGATCAGGCAGTGGGGCATGGCGGTGAGGTCGCCGATCATCGGCTCGCCGGACGCATTTTTGCCCAGGTAGAGCGGGATCGCCATCTTCTGCGTGGCCTCGGGCGCCAACTGCATCAGTTCCTTCATGCGCACTTTTTCCTTTTGTGCGTTGGGTACTTCGATGCCGACGGTGTGCTTGCCGGGAACGGGCGCGACGATGCGGATCGTCACCGCCGCCAGCGCGCGGGCGATGTCGTTGCTCAGTGCGGTGATCGCGCTGACCTTGATGCCTGGCGCGAGCGTGATCTCGTACATGGTGATCACCGGGCCGGTGTCGATCTCGACGACGCGGGCGTCGATGTCGAACTCTTTAAGCGCCTGTTCCAGGACGGCGGCTTTTTCGCGGACGTAGGCTTCCTGCGATTCGGCAAAGCCGTGCTCGGCCTCTGCCAGCGCTTCCCAGCCGGGCAGTTGATAGTCGCCCAGTTCCTTGGGCACGGGCGGCGCGATCTGCCGGGGCTTTTGCATGCTCGGCAATCGCACGACGATATCCTTGCGAATCTCCGGCGGGATGATCTCCGGTTCGGGGATGCTCGCTTCTTCGCTAGGCCCCATGTCATGCGGGTCGTGCATCGACCCGGCACCGGTCGCCGGGGCGTCCTGCGGGAAATCCAGATCAATCTGGTCATTCGGGCCGGGCACATACTTCAGATCCGGATTGTCGGTCGCGGCGGGTGGATTGCGCTTCTGACGCACATCCAGCAGCACCTGCGGCGTGAGCGGCTCATCTTCATCTTCGATCGTGCTGGTCGGCTTTTCGATCAGTTCACGCGTGCGAAATCGCTCCATCGAAGGCAATTTGGGAATCTCTGGGAACCGGAATCGCATCAGCGGGTTTTCCTTGGCACGATCTTTGGCGTGGGACCAGGCGTTGGTGATCGCACCGGGCGCTCGCAGTACCAAATCGTCGGCAGCGAGGATCAGGCCGACCAGCATCGTGCTCGCCAGCGCCAACAGGGCACCGACGGTGTTGAAATGGGCATGTAGAAAGTGCGACGTGGCGATGCCCAAGATCCCGCCATTGCCTTCGGGCATGCCGCCCAGTGATCCGCCGGAAAGCTGATGCACAATCGCACCCATCGAGATCGCCAGAACGATGATCCCCACCGTGCGCAGCCACAGGTCGCTGACGCGATTCTTGGTGGCCCACAGGAAGATGAACACCGCCCCGAAGAACAGCACCGGATAGACGCCCGGCCCGACCGCATAGCGGATCCAGAACGCCACAAACGCCCCAGCGGTGCCGCAGAGGTTGTGGATTTCCGTCGGATACGGATAGACCGCATGCGATGGCCAGTCATTGGGTGAAAAGCTGATCGTCGAAATCGCGACGAACACCCAGGTGGAGATCGCCAGTAAGATCAGTCCGGTACGAATGGGTTTACGCTGCATATCGTTAAGCCGTGCCAGTATGTCCAAACCCGCCGCTGCCGCGGGACGTGTTATCCAGTTCATCCACTTCGATCAAGGTGACAGGCGGGACGGGCAAAATCAGCATCTGGGCGATCCGCATCCCCCGTTCGATGGTAAAGTCGGCGTTGCCGTGGTTGACCAGCGGGATGAAGACTTCCCCGCGATAGTCGGCGTCGATCGTGCCGGGGGCGTTGATCATCGTCACCCCAAACTTGGCGCTCAATCCCGAGCGAGGCCGCACCTGACACTCAAAGCCTTCCGGCACCGCCATCGCAAAGCCGCAGGGGATGAGTTTGATTTCGCCGATTTTGAGCAAATACGGGGAATCGACCGCCGCACACACGTCAAAACCCGCCGCGTGGGCGGTCATGCGAACGGGCAGGGGCAGACCCTGTCCGTTAGGCAGTCGTTTGATACGAACTTCGATTGGGACTGTCACTTACCTATTATCGGCACTTCGGTCCGCTTTTCGTCAGCGTCCGATAACCAATTTTGGTGACCCATTGGGTCGCGCATTTTCAGGGATGTTTCCGCTTATTTCAGCGCCGCTTCGATCGCGTCCTTGAAATCGCGTTCCTGCTTGAGCCCGACGAACTTGGTGACGACCTCGCCGTCCTTGAAGAGGATGACGGTGGGGATGGCGTTAATGCCATATTTGATCGAAATATCGCGATTGCTGTCGGTATCGACCTTGCCGACCTTGGCTTTACCGGCAAAGGCGTTGGCGATCTTGTCGATCGTCGGTGCCAGCGCTCGGCAGGGCATGCACCACTCGGCCCAGAAATCGACCAGCACCGGCTCGGACGCGCCCAACACTTCGGTCTCGAAATTGGAATCGGTAAACTCTTTGACGTTCTCGCTGGCCATGGTGTTTCTGCTCCTGATTTAACCGCCCAAGGTTGTCCTGAGCGGGAAATTGATCGTAGGAACGCGATGGATCGGTGTCAAACTCGCGCAAACCACCGTTCTCGTCGGCGATCGCCCTGGATTGACGCCCGCCCGCGCCGTCGATAACAATCCGGCACACACTTTACGGAGGACAGGCATGGCCGAGGCACAACTGGTTGACGCCCCCGCGTCAGATACTTCTTACATCTACGAACAACTTGGTTATTTGCAGGCGCGGGATTCGGTGCTGAGCATCGAATACGCTTTCGTCGCCTACAAGGAAACCAGCCGTTCCAGCGGCGAATGGGCGGTGCGGATCAAGTCCTCGCAAACCGCCGGGGCGGTCTTCGAGCCCAAGATGATCGCCAACGAATGCCTCAAAACGGCCGACCAGAACAAGCCCTATTTTATCTGGGGATATAACTTTGAGCCCTCCGCCGGCGACCCGCGGCAGATCGAGTTTCGTGTCTACCAGACAGATGGCAAGCCGACCGAAATCGAAATGCTCGCCCGGCTTCGCAAAGGCGATCATTCCCCCGGCGAACCCAGATCCACCCGCTTTAAATGGCCTGGCTAAACCAAGCCTCGGCGATCGAATAGGGTAGGTAATCTTCGGATAAACCGGTTGATGCGCGTCCCCGATGTGCTATTTTGCGCCAACACTTACGATGCGAGACGCGATGATGACACGAAATTGGATCGGGATTCGGTTGCTTGCGCGGATCGCATTCGTCGCTGCGATCGGATCGGTTGCTGCGGTGCAGGCCGAGACGGAGATTGCCCGATTCACCTATAAACCGTCGGTGCCCGAGGTCGAACTCGGCGATACCCGTGTTGATCCAGAGTTCACGCGCCAAAAAATGTTGCTGACCGGAAAAGAAGGCGAAAAGATTCCGCTTCTGATCTCCCTGCCCGCCGCCGCCGGTCGCAAGCCGTTTCCAGTTGTGATCATGTTTCATGGTGCGGTGGAAGACCGCAAGGAGAACCTCTCCAACATGATGTCGGGTCGCCTGGCACGGCGGGGGATTGCGTGTATCTCGATGGACCTGCCCGGCCATGGTGAGCGCAGCCGCAAAGATCATCCAGACTTCAAACCGTCCCTTCAGCGACTGATCCTCAGGTCGACCGCTCAGCGCCTCGGCAACGCCGTGGACACGACCAAACTTCCCGGCATGGATGATGCGGCACTGACCGCCGCGTCTGAAGCCGTCGCACAGGGATGGCAGGACTCGGTGATCGACGGGCGTCGGGTGATCGACTATCTGGAAACCCGCACCGACATCGACGCGAAGCGAATTTTCGCCTTTGGTCAATCAATGGGCGGCGATATCGCCTTTTGGCTGACCGCCAGCGACCCGCGCATCGCCGGGTTGGCAACGGGTATCAGCGGCGCATTTGACGTGACCGCTCCCACCGCCGTCGCGATGCGGCCATACATGTCCGCCGAATCGTTGCGGGCTTTTGGCGAGCAGATCGCACCAAAGCCGGTGCTGGTCATCGCATCAAAGGATGATCCGCTCGTCGCGGTGGCCGACTATCAACGGTTGATCGATGTCTTAAAAAAGCCGAAGGTCGAGTGGATCGCCCAGAAACACAACATCACCCGACCGGGATTTGATGCCGTCGCAGAATGGTTCGCGCAGCAGTTGGGTGATGCACCAACGACGCAACCGGCGAAGAATCCATAGAATTGTTCGATCTGCGCGGAAGGCCTGCAAAATATGGGACTATGAAAGAGACGCCATTCTTTTAATTGCCCAAGATAAATGTTGGAAAACGGGAGTTCCGTGATGAGTCTTGAATACAGGCCGGCGATTTATATGAAAAGCTGCGGGTTACTGTGTATTAGTGTCCTGACAGCTATTTCGCTTTTGTTATTGCTGGCATTTTCCCTTCGCGTGTTGAGCTATTCATCGTCAGACGTACAGTTGTTATTCGCTGCAATTTGGATCAGCGCATCACTGGTGCTAATTTTGTCGGGAATCGCGCACATCAGAAAAATGCCAACACCATCGCGCCCGCGTCAATTGGTTGTCGGGACTATCGAGGTGTTCGTCGGGGCCTGTTCGATTCTGGTCTATGTTTTCATTCACAACGAATTCCGACTTCGACGCCTCGGCCTTTAGAGGCGGTTTGAACGGAGCGATAAATCGGCACCCTACAGGAATGAGAGAGGTATGGTGGGGTTATTTCCCCACCACTTGGTGTCCTCTGCGCGGTGAAGGGTTGGGTGGTGACAACAGTGTGTCAGGGGATGCAATGAATCGCCGGATTTGCCTGATTTTACCGCCGACTTTTGGGGGTTTTGGGGATATAGTGG
>JBGSMH010000424.1:0-5361 GCA_041740275.1 Phycisphaerae bacterium | reverse complement strand
GTGAAGCCGTGGAAGAGGCCCGTGCCGAAGCGGGGGTGCAGATTCTTCTCGGCGGTGCCGACTCATCGAGCAACACGCTCGACAAGCTCTTCTCGGACGGCAAGGACGACTTCCTGAAGCGTCTGGACTTCATGAGCATCCACTACCAGGGACTGAACCCGTATTCGACGTACAAGCCGTTTCTGAACAAGGCCGGCGGGCGCGTGTTGGTCTGGGACACCGAAAGCTGGGTCGCCAACACCGACGACCGCGTCGCTGCGGTTGTGGCGGTGAACTACGCGACCGGCCACGATCGCGCCGTTGGCATATACGGGGGCAACATTGCCCAGCAGCAAAACGGATCACGTTTCACGTGGTCGGTCGCCGCGTCGGTTGGGGCGGTTCAGCACTTCATCGGCGAGCGAGACTTCTCCCGCATGCTGTTCATGAACGGCTTGCCATGGGTGATGCTGTTCGATGGGCTTCCGGATCAGGCGGGGGTAAAAAATTCCGACGATGGCACGATCGTGATCGTCGGAGACATCGGTGACAGTTTCGGGAAGGACTCCACGCTCTTCCGCACCGTCAAGCCCTTGGCCGGACAGAAGGCGACACTGTCGATCGTCGCCCACGGGACCACCTATGGGCTGTATGATTTCTATGGCAACCCTGTGGCACCGGTAGAGGGCAGGATCGTTGTGCCGCTGGACCATCGCGGGTTCTACCTGCGGACCGATGGGAGCAAAGGATCGTTTGATAAGCTGGTCAAGGCGGTCGAGACCGGCCGGATCGAGGGGCACGACCCGGTCGAGATCATCGCGCATGACCTACTTGCGCCGATCGCCACCAAGCCGACACTGCGGCTGAAGATCACCAACGTGCTGAATCGCCCGATCACCGGCAAGCTCGCGGTTAAGCTGGGCGCGGTCCAGACCGACTCTCCGTCTGAAGTGTCGATCGAAGGAAACCAAAGCAAATGGGTTGATGTCAAGGTGGTCGGAGGCGATGCCTCACCAGCCAATTCATACCCGCTCTCCGTCACGTTTGATGCGGGTGCCGACGGTGTGAAAACGCATGAGGAAGGGATTCGCGTCAACGTGATTGCCAAGCGAACGATCAAGGTCGATGGCAAACTCGACGAGTGGGACGGCGTGCTACCGCAGACGGTGGTTGGCAGTGGCGAAGTCGCACCTACGCTGCAGGAGTTCGCCTGGCAACCGTTCAAACAGTTCGACAAGGGTACCGGTTCCGGTCTTGCGACCGCGTATCTGTCGTACGACCAGAACTACTTCTATTTTGCCGCCAAGGCCGCCGATTCGACGCCCGATGCGGGCATGCGACGTCGCGATGACCCGGCCTACGACGATGCACACTTTTACCCCGAGGTCGCCTACCGCAAGGTGGATGAGTCGAAGCCGGTCCAACCCACCGATTTCAGTGTTCGCTGGACCGGGTATCTCGAGCCGCCTGTGACCGGAAAATTCAGCCTGATCCTGACCAGCGATGACGGCGTTCGTCTGTGGATCAACGATCAGCAAGTTATTGATAAATGGGTGGATGGTGGAGGCAACAAATGGGGGACGGCCGATCTGGAGGCGGGCAAACGTGTGAAGATTCGGCTCGAGTATTTCCAAGGTGGTGGCGGTGCGACCACCCAACTGAAGTGGGTTCTGCCTGACGGCAAGCCGACGATCATTCCGGCGGAGGCGTTGTTTCAGAAGGCCGAAGGGGATGAGAAGGGGCTAAAAGCCGAGTTCTATGCCAACAAGGATCTGACGGGCGCAGCAGTCGCAACGCGGATCGACGCGAAGGTCGACTATGCCGGATGGACCGACGTGCCCGGCGGCCCAAAGGTGGTCGATGGCGTTCAGGAACTGCGTTGGCCTGAGGGCGTGCGGCGCTATAGCTACCGGATGGACCCGGAATTGCCGGCCGGTAGTGCGCCGCGAAAGGACAATGTTCAGATCGCATTCAATGTCCTTTCGGATGATGAGAAGAAGCGGCTGCCAAGCCCGCCTGGTACGCCGCGTCACTTCACCGGGTATCAGTGTACCGATTACGAGTTCGCCCTTAATCCGATCGCCGACGCGTTCGGCGGGGGCGTGGAGATATTCCGGCTGACCAAGCCGGGCATGCCGACCAAGCATCACTATCCCCGGCAACCCAAAAGCCCGCTCGACGGCGCGGTCAAGGATGGAAAGTTGGTGATCACGCGAGATGACAACATGCGGATTGTCGAATGCGCGATCCCGTGGAGCGAAATCCCGCACGTCAAGGCCAAGCTCGACGCGGGTGAACCGATCAAGTTCTCCTATCGAGTCAACGACAACGGGAACGCCTCGACCATGGAACTGTCGCGCCTTCGCTCGGTCGCGAAGCGGAACTCCAATGCGTTTCAGGTTCACTGGGTCGAGCACTGGGCGAACGAGGTGGCGTTTTCGTTCGAGAAATAGGGCGTTGGGGCTCGTCGTAAAGTGCGTGAATGGATAAACGATTGGAGTTGTGATGACGTCTAGAATTATGGGAATGATCGTGTTGGCTGTGCTGGTCTTTCTGAGCCCAGCGCGAACTTGTGCCGCCGAAAAACAGGGGTTTCCGATCGAGTTTGCACTCGAACGCGAGGCACAGGTGACGGTGGTCATCGACGATCAGAACGGCAAGCGCGTCCGCAATCTCCTCGCCGCGACACGCCTGCCTGCAGGCAAGCATGTGTTAAGCTGGGACGGATACGATGACGGCAAGGTGCAGCCGGACGGGTCGACCGTCCGTACCCGTGTTGCGCCCGGCACATACCGCGCTCGGGGTATCACCAGCGACGGGTTGCGGCTGATCTATGAGTTTCCGGTCAACAGCCCGGGCTCGCCGCCGTGGTTCACCAAGGAACGCGACGGTGCGTGGTTGGCGGATCACACATCGGGGCAGGCCGTCGTGTTCGCACCGGCGAGCGACTCGGGATTCATGGGTCGCGGACAGGCCCGCGTCATTGTCGCCGCCAAGACCGCTGAGTGTGGCGACGCTTTCATGGCACTTAACCTCGAAGGCAAGAAGCTACTCGGTACCAACGATTTCGGCTGGGACGGCGGTTACGCACTGGCGATAGACCGCGGCCCGAACGCGATGACGGGTGAAAACGACCCCTGGCTCTATAGCCTGATTTTTGGCGGTAAGACGCTTAATATCAACGCGTACACGCGTTCGGGCAAAGCCGTCCGTCCGTTCAAGCACGACGTTATCAACGCTTACAAATGGACCGGTGGACGTAGCGGCGATTCGATTGCGGCGTGGAACGGTTATGTTGTAATCAGCGTTCCTCAGGACAACACGCTGCTTGTCACGGACATGCGCGCCAAACCCAGCCGCCTCGTCGGATCAATCAAGTTTGAAGGCCCGCGCGGGCTTCTCTTTGATTCACAAGGCCGACTGCTCGTGGCGGGTCCGGAGCAAGTCAAACGAATCACGCTCGATCTGCCCAGCGCCGCCGTCAGCAAAGAGGAAGTGTTCATCGCAGGTGATCTGGAAGATGCTCAGCAACTTGCGCAAGATTCGGCGGGCAATACCTATGTCGGTCAATGGGGCACCAGGAACAACATCAATGTGTTCAATCCCCAAGGCAAGTTGATCCGCAGCATCGGAAAGGCTGGGAAACCGCAACTTGGCGGGCCGTTCGATAATACGCAGATGCACTTCCCCAAAGGCCTCGCGATCGATGACAAGGACCAGCTCTGGTTGGTCAACTGCGACGTCACCCCAAAACGCATCAGCGTCTGGTCCAACAAGGACGGTTCGCTGTTGCATACCTTTATCGGCGGCCCGGGATACGGCGGCGGAGGATTCCTCGACCCCAAAGACCGCACCAAGATGTACTACGGGCTATTCAACGGCGCTTACACCCTCAAACTCGACTGGGAAAAAGGCACCGCCGTCGTCGATAGCGTCTATACGCGCCCGGAGCAGTTCAAAGGACTGGATCGGGACCGACATATTGGGGAACTCCCCGATAACGCGTTCTACATTGGCGAGCACACGTTCCTGATCGCCAACTTCACCAGCAGCCTGGCCTCGAACAATTCGCGGGCGATGATCTGGCACAGGGGCAAGGACGGCGTGGCCTGGCCGGTCGCACTGGTGGGCGCGCTGAACCTGCAGGAGCCTTCGCACGGGTCGTGGAATCCCGCCCGAAATCCCGGCGTCAAAGAGTTTTTCGACAATCCCGGAGATGGAAGAAAGCTCGACTTCAAGGCGATGGTGATCTGGTCCGACCTCAACCGTGACGGCCGCGCGCAGCCAGCGGAGTTCAAGTATTGGCGAACGGATACAGCCTATTTCGGCAACAACATCCGATTCAACGACGACCTATCCTTCACCGTTCGCGGCCATTCTTTCCCTGCACCGACCATCACCGAGAACGGCGTCCCGGTCTGGGCAGACAACGCAAAGCTGACGCCGCTGACCGGTGCCGATCGACCAAGCAATACCGTCAGCACCCGCGACGGTTGGACGTTGAACATTGGTGGCTCAGGGTTTGACAAGAAGGCTCCTCCGGGTCGCCACAACCTGATTCTCGGCTACCGCGACGGTCAACTGAACTGGGAGTATCCGAGCCTGAGCGGCACGTTCATCCCCACCGACCCGGGTACAGTCATTATGGCTCAACGCTTTCTCGGCGCCCCGTTCGCCCCAAAAGTCGGCGAGGCGGGCACGATCTTCGGATTTACCGGCGAGCGCGGCAGCGTCTACCTGATGACTGCGGACGGACTGTTCCTCCAAGATGTCAGCGGTGACGCACGCACCAAGCCGGCGATCGGTCAGAAGTATCCCAAGGCCGAGCGCGGCATGGTCGTCGAAGGTATCTCGTTTATGGACGAGCACTTTGGCCCCACGCTCCAACAGACCGTCGAAGGCGACGTCATCCTGATCGCTGGCAAAGAGTTCAGCGCGATCTTCCGAGTCGATGGGCTTCAGAACGTCCGCCGCCAGGATTTTGCGACGCTCGGCATCGCCGCAGGTCAGCTCGAAGGCCTGCCCGAAACCATCGTCCTCCCCGCACGCGTCCAGGGGGGGCTGACCCACATTGTTGGTGTGGGCGGGAAAGCGCCAACCGTCGATGGGGACCTGAGTGATTGGGAAAGTGAATTGACGTGGGCGAAGCTCGATGACCGCGCCAGTGCGCGGATTCGAATCGTCGGCGATCGACTCTACGCCGCGTGGCGCACGAACGATCCTGATGCCCTGGCCAACGCCGTCGGTGAGCCCAAGCTCGCCTTCAAACGTGGCGGGGCGGTTGATCTGATGATCGCGGCTGACCCAAAGGCACATCCCAAACGCGTCGCGCCGGTCGCAGGCGACCTTCGCCTGCTGGCGACGATGCAGGCCGGTAAGCCG